>CAXMRQ010000132.1:0-10003 GCA_964196115.1 uncultured Gammaproteobacteria bacterium | reverse complement strand
GCCTGTACAGGGATGTGCAGGCTGGCCTTTATAGCGGAGCATGGGATGCGCAGCAATAAAGCCATTTCAGGCCCACCCGCGCCGGGAGCGCGTGTGGGCCGACCCTGATATGAGTGCTATTTTGCCGATTAAAGGGCTTGGTCGGGGGCGGCACTTTTTGGTTACTTTTTCTTGCTGTTGAGAACAAGTAACTCGCGCACCTGCTAAATATTAGCTACGAAGTGCTGGAAGATTTAGTGTGCGAAATACTGCGACAAAATAGTCCTATTAAACCAATCACGGTAAACAATAGATAACGCAAAAAATTAAAAACCCAAACTCTGACATCCAACACCATCTCAATGTATAATCCCGCGCTACTTTTTAGCGACACAAATCACCGATAAAGACAGCAATGGAAAAAACCTATAACCCACAGGCAATCGAGGAAACCTGGTACCAACACTGGGAAGATAAGGGCTATTTCAAGCCCCAGGGTGGCGACAACCCCTATTGCATCGTTATCCCGCCACCGAATGTTACCGGTAGCCTGCACATGGGCCACGCGTTTCAGGACACTATCATGGATACCCTGATCCGCTACCATCGTATGAAAGGCGACAATACCCTGTGGCAGCCCGGTACCGATCACGCCGGTATTGCGACGCAAATGGTGGTTGAACGCCAACTATCAGCCGAAAATAAAACTCGTCACGATCTCGGTCGGGATGCATTTATCGAGCGTGTGTGGAAATGGAAGGCCGAATCCGGTGGAACCATCACGCAACAGTTACGCCGCATGGGTGCCTCGCCGGACTGGAGTCGTGAACGATTTACCATGGACGATGGCCTGTCGGCTGCGGTTCAGAATGTATTTATACAGTTATATGACGAAGATTTAATTTACCGCGGTAAACGCCTGGTGAACTGGGATCCGGTGCTGCACACCGCTGTATCCGATCTCGAAGTGGTGTCGGAAGAAGAAAACGGCCACATGTGGCATCTACGTTACCCGATTGTCGGCGAAGAAGGGTTTCTAACTGTTGCCACCACCCGACCCGAAACCATGCTGGGTGATTCGGCGGTAGCAATTCATCCCGATGATTCACGTTACGCACATTTACTCGGTAAGCAAATCGAGTTACCGCTTACCGGTCGTACAATACCAGTTATTGCAGACGATTATGTTGATCCTGATTTTGGCTCAGGCTGTGTGAAAATAACCCCCGCCCACGACTTTAACGATTATGAGGTTGGCAAGCGACACGATCTGGAAATGATCAATATATTTACCATCGACGCAAAAATTAATGATCAGGCACCCGAGGCCTATCGGGGTATGGATCGTTTTGAAGCGCGTAAGGCAATCGTTCGTGATTTTGAGGCGCTTGGCTTGCTGGAAAAAGTAGCCGACCATAAACTCATGGTGCCTCGCGGCGACCGAACTCAGTCGGTAATCGAACCCTATCTTACCGATCAGTGGTTTGTGCGCGCCGAACCTTTGGCCAAACCTTCGATTGAGGCGGTGAAGAATGGTAGCATCAAATTTATCCCCGAAAACTGGTCGAAAACTTATTTCAACTGGATGGAAGATATTCAGGACTGGTGTATCTCACGCCAGATCTGGTGGGGGCATCGAATTCCGGCCTGGTATGATGCGTCGGGCAATTATTATGTCGCAGAAAGCGCCGAAGCTGCGCGTAGTAAACATGATTTGGCAGTAGACACCGAACTGACTCAGGACGAGGATGTACTCGATACCTGGTTCTCCTCGGCACTTTGGCCTTTCAGTACCCTCGGCTGGCCCGATACCCAGGATCCTGCGCTAAAAACCTTTTACCCAACCAGCGTACTGGTGACCGGCTTCGACATCATCTTCTTCTGGGTAGCCAGGATGATTATGTTCGGAATCAAGTTCAGGGGTGAAGTACCGTTTCGCGAGGTTTATATTCACGGCCTGGTGCGCGATGCAGATGGCAACAAGATGTCGAAATCGAAGGGTAATGTGCTAGACCCACTCGATTTGATTGATGGAATCAGCCTCGATGACCTTCTCGCCAAACGCACAACTGGATTAATGCAACCCGATATGGCGCCACGCATTATTGCGGCGACTAAAAAGCATTTCGCGGATGGTATTCCGGCATTCGGTACCGATGCACTACGATTCACATTTACTTCACTGGCCACTACCGGCCGCGATATCCGCTTCGATCTCGGTCGAATTGAAGGCTATCGCAATTTCTGCAATAAACTGTGGAACGCCACGCGCTATGTTTTGCAAAATGTTGCGGAACAGGATTGTAGTGCAAGTGAACTATCACTGGCAGATCGTTGGATTATTTCGCGACTGCAACAGATCGAACAACAAACAATTCAACATATTGAGTCGTACCGCTTCGATCTGGTATCACGAGATTTGTACGAATTCGTCTGGAATGACTACTGCGATTGGTATATCGAATTATCCAAACCGGTTTTGTATTCCGACGACTACAGTAGCGAACAGAAATCTACGGCCAGGCACACATTGCTCGCGGTACTCGAAGCAATTTTGCGATTATTACATCCGATCATGCCTTATATCACTGAGGAACTTTGGCAACGGGTCGCACCACTGGCATCGGTCGAGGCAGAAACAATTATGCTTTGCGCTTATCCGCAAGCCGATGAAAAACTGATCGATAACAGCGCTATCGAAGAACTCGAATGGGTCAAACAATTTGTCATTGGTGTTCGTCAAATTCGCTCCGAAATGGATATAAAACCTGGTAAGCCACTGCCGCTATTTTGTCGAAATGGTAGTGATCTGGATCGGCAAAGAATCGAACAAAATCAGCCCCTGTTAGTATCGCTGGCGAAACTCGACTCGATTAACTGGCTCAACCCCACTGACCAGGCTCCCGAATCAGCTACGTCGCTGGTCGGTGATATGAGTTTATTGATACCGCTCGCCGGATTAATCGATAAAGAAGCAGAAATGAAGCGCCTGGAGAAAAACATCGAGAAATTAGAACAGGAGGCGCAACGCATAGAAGCCAAGCTGGGTAACAAAAACTTCGTCGACAGAGCTCCCGCAGCGGTGGTCGACAAGGAAAAGAAAAAGTTACTGGAGGCTCAATCCGCACTCGCCAGCCTGAAGGTGCAGGCAGAACGGATCAGTTCGATGTAGCTATTCAGGGTTTAACGACTGAACTTTTTCTAACCACCCCACTCAAAGCGCGTACTAAAAGACCACAACAATCTTCATGGGGTAGCAATATGGGAATAGTCAATAATCTGAAAGTGCCTGTGCAGGCGTTCAATAAATTACTCATGCAAACAGGTTCGCCCGCGCTGCTTTTATTTTTCAGAATTTATGTCGCCTGGGTATTTTTAAAATCGGGCATGCACAAAATCGGTGACTGGGAACAGACATTGACACTATTCGAATACGAATACGTAGTTCCAGTATTACCATTTGAGGTCGCGGCCTATCTGGCAACTTTGGCAGAGCTGGTGTTTCCAGTATTTTTAATGGCAGGGCTTGGCACGCGATTTTTCGCCATCGCACTTTCTGTGGTTAATATAATGGCTGTCGTGTCTTACTATACAACGCTGGCGAAGGGTGCCGGACTCGTGTATCACTATATGTGGGGGTCGATGCTTCTCACCAATGTTATTTATGGTGGTGGGTTCGCTTCAATCGATCACTGGATCAGATCAAATTTGCAGCCGACTAACAAACCCCTGATGAGTTAACAGAATTCCGGTTCGTCCCTGAACCGGTTTTCTAGCAAGAGGGTTTTCTAGCGCTAGTCGTTTTGGCGGCGCAAAAATGCAGGAATCTCGAGATACTCCAAACTTTCCTTGTCGCCTGGCATCTCAACCGAATCACCCACCACCTTCTGTCGAATTGCGGTTGGTCTTTCCAGTTTTTTGTAATCAATCTGACCATTTTTCTCTGGTTGAATAGACGCGATTGTCGAATCGGCGATTATTTTATCCTTACCAAGTCCGGTCGCGACCATAGTCACACGTAACTCGCCTTCCGGCATATTAGCGTCGATCACTGTACCAACTACGACATTAGCATCGGCCGATGCAAATTCAGTAATCGCGGAACCGACATCATCTAGCTCACCAATCGCCATATCCAGTCCCGCAGTGACATTCACCAGAATGCCCTGGGCACCGGAAATATTGATGTCTTCGAGTAAGGGTGACGAAATTGCCAGGGTCGCGGCTTCGCGAGCACGATTTTCGCCTGTCGCAGAACCAGTACCCATCATCGCCATGCCCATTTCAGACATAACCGTGCGTACATCCGCGAAATCAACGTTAATTAATCCCGGACAGGTGATTAGCTCGGCGATTCCCTGAACCGCACCTTTCAGTACATCGTTTGCCTTTTCGAAAACTTCCAGTAAAGACGTATCCTTACCCAGCACGGGCATTAGCTTGTCGTTAGGAATGGTGATCAGTGAATCAACCACGGCCGAAAGCTCTTTAATGCCGGCTTCGGCCTGCGCCATGCGTTTGGTACGCTCAAAACCAAATGGTTTGGTCACCACCGCGACAGTCAAAATTCCCATTTCTTTGGCGATCTGCGCAATCACAGGGGTAGCACCGGTGCCTGTTCCGCCACCCATTCCGGCGGTAACAAACAACATGTTAGACCCTTCAATCGCTTCCTGGATACGTTCTCGATCTTCCAGTGCGGCCTGCCGTCCAATACCTGGATCGGCACCTGCACCCAAACCTTTAGTGATGCTTGAGCCGATTTGCATCGTCGCTCGTACATCCATTTTTTTCAGAGCCTGTACGTCGGTATTGACACATATATAGTCAACCCCCTCGATGCCTGCCGACACCATGTGTTGTACGGCGTTGCCGCCGCCACCGCCGACACCGATGACTTTGATCACCGGATCTTTGGAATGTGAATCCATTAATTCAAACATATTAATACCCTCTCTTGCTATTGCTGTTACTGTTGCTAAAAATTACCCTGAAACCAGCTTTTCATTCTCGCCAAAACGCCTGCTTCAGAATTCTCGTCCAGTTGGTAACTGGACAAACTGGATTGCTGTCTATTTCCAAACAGCAACAATCCAACTCCTGTGGAATGTATCGGATTACGCACTACGTCAACCAGACCCGATATGTGTTGGGGATAACCCAGTCGAACCGGCATATGGAATATTTCCTCTGCTAGATCAATCGCACCTTCCATCTTCGAACTACCGCCGGTTAACACCACGCCGGCGGCACAAATTTCTTCAAAACCACTACGTCGCAGCTCAGCCTGTACCAGACTGAGTAACTCTTCATAGCGTGGCTCGACTACCTCGGCCAGGGTTTGGCGTGCCAGTCTACGGGGTTCCCGGTCACCCACACTCGGCACTTCGATAGTTTCGTCTTCGGCTGCAAGCTGTCGAAGCGCACAGGCGTATTTGATTTTTAAATCGTCGGCATACTGAGTCGGTGTGCGTAACGCCACCGCGATGTCATTTGTTACCTGATCGCCCGCAATCGGAATAACTGCGGTATGGCGAATGGCACCATCGGAAAACACAGCAATGTCGGTAGTACCGCCGCCTATATCGACCAGGCAAACACCAAGTTCCTTTTCATCCTCGGTTAATACTGCTGCACTGGACGCAAGCTGTTCGAGAATAATATCGTCGACCTCAAGCCCGCAGCGCCGGACGCATTTGATAATATTTTGCGCAGCACTCATAGCGCCAGTAACCAGATGAACTTTCGCTTCGAGGCGCACCCCGGACATGCTAATCGGGTCACGAATGCCCTCTGAATTGTCGATCACGAATTCCTGCGGCAATACATGCAAAATGCGTTGATCGGCCGGTATTGCTACCGCTTTAGCGGCATCGATAACACGCGCGACATCCGCCGCCGTGACTTCCTTATCTTTGATGGCGACTATGCCATGAGAATTAATACTGCGAATATGGCTACCGGCAATTCCGGCATAAACCGAACGGATTTGACAACCCGCCATCAGCTCGGCTTCTTCCACTGCGCGCTGAATCGACTGTACAGTCGACTCGATATTGACTACCACGCCCTTCTTTAGGCCGCGCGAAGCCTGAGTACCGATTCCGATAATATCGATATCTCCCTCGACGGATACTTCGCCGACAATCGCAACCACTTTCGAGGTGCCAATATCCAACCCGACTATAAGATTATTGGCCGGTTTTTTAGACATTATTGTTTCTCCACAGAGACGCTTCATCCCTGTTTTGCAAAACTTCTTTTTTCCAGGCGACCGCAAATCCATTGCTATAGCGCAAATCAAGCTGCTGAATCTCTGCCTGTCTGGGTTGAATTTGCTGCCGGTAAATATCGACAAACCGTGCAATCTTACGATCGATATCAGAACGGCCAAGCTTAATTATTAATCCATTCGCAAGCTGCATATCGAGCGCACCGCGACCGTCCTTGTTGATTGATACCACGATTTCGTTCAATTCCGCGAATTGACTCGTAAGCCGATAATACAGATGCAACATTTGGCCCGGGTTTCCAGCAGCGGTGTGCACAAACGGCAGATCGGCGAAGGCTCTGGTTTTTGCGTGGTAGACAACAGCTTTATCGCTGAGAAGATGATTTTTATCCCAACGAGCTACCGGTCTTTTTTCGACAATTTCAATTTTAAGTCGGTCGGGCCATATACGACGTATCGAAGTGGATTCGGTCCAGGCCTTATCACTCAGGGATTTTTGTACTCGCCTGATATCAAGCGAAAAGAATCCTTCGCCTATAAACTGTTGTACGGTCGCCTCGACTTCCTGTTGATTTATATATTGAAAGCTACCCGATAGCTGGATAGTCTTTATCGGCAAAATTGTATCCAAAGTCGATAGATAGACACCGCCGCCAATAAAAGGCACTAACAACAGCAACCAGTTATAGGATCGATGCCACTTGAACTCGGGCGTATTAGCAGTGGTCAATTCTCTTTTTGCCTGAGCAGCTTTATTGCGGAAACTAAACATTAGATTGATCTCCTGACAGGGTTGACTGCATAATTCTTAACACCAGATTCGGCATATCAAGACCCGCCTCGCGGGCCGCCATTGGCACCAGGCTGTGGTCGGTCATTCCAGGGGCGGTGTTAACTTCGATAATCCACGGCTGACCCGCCTGATCGAGCATTAAGTCTACTCGCCCCCAGTGCCGCACGCCGGTGACCTTAATCGTCTGTTCAATCAGGCAATTTATCTTGTCCACTATCCCAACATCCAGACCACTGGGGCAGGTGTAAATAGTATCGTCGGAAAAATACTTGGCTTCGTAATCATAGAATTCGCGAGGGGTTTCCAATTTGATCAGTGGTAATACCTGCTGATCAAGAAAGCCGGCGGTATATTCAGCGCCAACGATTAATTTCTCCGCAAACACATCACCGAATTCACTCGCCTTTTGCCAGGCTGGAATCAGATCTGCAGCCTTTAACACCGGTGACATGCCAATGCTGGAACCCTCAAGAACGGGTTTAACAAATACCGGAAGCTCAAGGTCTTGCAGTAATCGTTTACAGTCGTCTTCGCTACTCAGCTGCATAAATTCGGGAGTCGGGATTTTGCTGCCAAGCAACACTCGCTTGGTCGCAAGCTTATCCATGGTCAATGCCGATGCTGCAACACCACTACCGGTATAGGGTATGCCAAGCAAATCCAGAACCGCCTGGATAGTGCCGTCTTCACCACCGCGACCATGTAATATGTTGAATACTCGATCGGCCTTTAAGTCGAGTAACTCACGTAATAGATCTTGCTGGGGATCAAATTTAAAGGCATCTACGCCCACTTTTTTCAATGCATCATAAACCGCGTTACCACTTCTCAGCGAAATTTCACGCTCGGCCGACTGTCCACCCATTAATACGGCTACCCTGCCGCATTTTTTCGCGGTATCTGGGCTGGGCATTAAATGATCAGCCATTACTGTGGCTCCCCCAGAATACGCACTTCGGTTTTCAGATCGAGGTCGAATTTTTGCTTCACAGTTTTCTGCATAAATCCGATCAGCGCCTCGATGTCGGCGGCACGGGTATTCTCGCTACTAATGATGAAATTGGCGTGCTTTTCAGAAACACAGGCATCGCCGATATGGTGACCCTTGAGACCAGCGCTTTCGATCAGTTTTGCTGCATGGTAACCGACTGGATTTTTGAATACCGAACCACAGGATGGCAATCCGATGGGCTGGCTATCATTGCGCTTTTTCAATAATTGCCTGATGTTGGAATCCTGCCCGCTGGTTTTTGCGTTAAAGCGAAAATATCCGGCGGCAAACCATTCGTCGGCAAAATGACTGACGTGTCGGTAGGCAACTCTAAATTCCACAGCCATTCGATTAACCAGTTCGCCGCGGCGATTAATCATGGTTAAGCGCTCGACATGGTTCCAGGTTTCACTACCGAAAGCACCGGCGTTCATCGTCAATGCACCACCCACGGTTCCCGGTATGCCTGCCAGGAAATCGGCTCCGGCAAGATCCTCCTTCTGGCAAAATTTTGCCAGCCTGGCACAGGTGACGCCACTCTCCGCATAGACACAGCCATCCTTACGAAGCTGTATATCCTTCAGTCCATTTAACGAGGCAATTACCTCACCACGAATTCCGCCATCGCGCACCAGCATATTGCTGCCCAGACCTACCCAGGTAATCGGTGTATCCTGCGCCAGACCAGCCAGATAAGACTGTAGATCGGACAGGTCGGCAGGGGTGTAGTAATGGTCAGCCTTGCCACCCACACGCCAGCTGGTATGTTTTGACATCGGCTCGTCGATGAGCAATTTCCCGCGATAGTTGATGGTTTCGGCCACGTTCATTGTCCCCGCCCATGCTGCTCGAGAAACTCTGCCGACCAGGCGCCTATGCTACCCGCGCCCAATGTCAAAAAGATATCGCCATCCTGCAACAGGGCGTCTACTATTTCGTCCAACGTATCGAGGTCTTCTACAAAAACCGGATCGATCTTACCGCGTACTCGTATCGATCTCGCCAGCGCCCGGCCATCGGCATCCTTAATACGCTTCTCTCCGGCCGCATAGACTTCGGTTAATATCAATGAGTCCACTTCTGAAAGTACCTGACTAAAATCTTCGAACAGGTCACGCGTGCGTGAATATCGATGTGGTTGGAAAACTACGGCCAGGCGTTTTTCGGGCCAGGCAGCACGAATGCCTTCGACCGTCGCTCTGATTTCGTTCGGATGATGACCATAATCATCTATATGCATCACCTTGCCAGCCGCCACCTTGACGTCATTGCTAATCTGGAATCGTCGGCCGATACCGGAGAACTCGGCCAGGGCTACTTGAATAGCATCACGACTAACACCCAGCTCCCAGGCTACGCCGATTGCAGCAGTCGCATTCAGCACGTTATGTCTTCCGGTTAGATTTAAATTAATATCGAGTGGCAGATGCTCGTTGGGAAGGGTGACGCTAAATTCGGTCCTGGCACCATTTGCCCGTATTGTCGTGATACGAACATCGGCATCTTCAGCCTCGCCATAAGTCAGAATAGGTCGTGCAATTTCCCCGAGAACTTTCCTCACCACCGGGTCGTCTATGCAGACTATGGCCAGACCGTAAAATGGCAGGTGATGCAAAAATTCGATAAAAGTTTGCTTCAGCCGCTCAAAATCACCCTCGTAGGTGGACAGATGATCATGGTCGATATTGGTGACAACCGCCATCATCGGTTGCAAGTACAGAAAAGAAGCATCGCTTTCATCGGCTTCTGCCACCAGGTAGTCACTCAAGCCGAGCTTCGCATGACTGGCCGAGCTATTCAGCATGCCACCGATTACATAGGTCGGGTCGATATCCCCCTCGGCCAGTACGCTGGCAACCAGGCTTGTGGTAGTCGTCTTACCATGTGTGCCTGCAATCGCGATACCACGACGAAATCGCATTAATTCGGCGAGCATTTCGGCACGGCGCACAACCGGAATGCGCAGTTCCTTAGCCGCGACGATTTCCGGGTTGTCTTCATCGATTGC
>CAXMRQ010000131.1:0-16966 GCA_964196115.1 uncultured Gammaproteobacteria bacterium | reverse complement strand
TATGGATGCATTCCAAACATGCTCCCGCTCCGACAGTATCATCAGTGATACCTTCGAAGGTTGGGCGCACTGTAGGTGATGTCGCTGGCCCAGACCTGGTTGGCTCGATCAATCGGTAGGCTCCTCAACAAATAGGGATAGATTTTGTGCTGTGGATTGGGCTGCGAGGTCTTCGGCCCCGGGTGTATGGCCTGTATGCCCATTAAGCGCATGAGTCGGGACACGCGCTTACGGTTAACCGTTTGTCCTAAATCAGCGAATCTATCGACAATACGGCGGGATCCTAAAAAGGGTTTTGCAATATGGATCCGATCGATCTGCTTCATCAGTGCCTGATCGGCGTCTGATACCGGCTTCGGGTGGTAATAGGTACCGGAGCGGTGAATAGACAGCAACTGGCATTGCCGGGTGCGTGGTAAGGTATGCTTTGTTTGAATCATCTTTATTCTCCGTGCTCGCTCTAACGTCCGAGCACTTTGGATAAAAAATCATTTTCCATCGTCAACTGACCAATCTTCGCCTGCAACGACTGAATCTCTGATTCTCGATCCGGGGCTAAGCCATGACCGGAGGCAAAGACTTCACTGCTCTGTTCAATCAACTGCTTTTTCCACTTCACAATTAAATTACTATTGATGCCATATTGCCGTGATAACTCCGACAGTGTCTGGTCACCCTTGACAGCAGCCAGTGCTACTTTGGATTTAAATTCCGGTGAATGATTTCTACGTTTCTTACTCATTTTCTGTGCACCTCTTTCAATTGAGATAAATAATACAGAAAATAACGCCTTAACTTCGGCTGTTTACTGTCCTAATGATGGGGTCCACTTCAGTAATCGTAGTGAGGGAAAGTCATTTTGAGTCAAATTTTTCTATCGATTGAGGCGAATAGTCATTCTTATTTACCGGTTTTTGCTCCTGCAAAACCGGCATACAGTATTCCTATACATAAACGTAATGGATAGGAAAATGTGGCCAAAATGACTTTTACGCAGTACGCCGGCATGGATGCAGGTGGTAGAGTACCAAAAGTAGGCGCTTTAGGCGACGCAGGAGCAGTTACCGAGATTTATCCTGAGTCCGACAGACTCCTAGCAACATTCTATAGGCGAAACCAAGCGAAATGATCAGCACAAAAACCCAGGCCAGCACAAAAACCCAAGAATCTGTCGAGTTACCAGGCGGCGCACCGGGCACCCGGCAAAAGCTACGCTTTATCCACTATGGCGATGAGCAGGCGCGTCCGAAGATTTATATACAGGCGGCGCTGCATGCCGATGAAATACCTGGGTTACTGGTTTTGCACGAGCTGGAAAAACTACTCGACGCAGCAGATGCCAGGGGCGATATCAGCGGGCATATTGTTTTAACGCCGGTGGCGAACCCGATAGGGCTTGGCCAGTTTCATTTGGGTACCTTTCAAGGGCGATTTCATGCCGCTAATGGTGTCAATTTTAATCGCGATTATCCCGATCTAGTGCCGCAGTTGCTGACGGCTCTGGAAGGAAAGTTAGGCGATGATGGTGAGGAAAATGTGCGCCTGATCCGTAGCGAATGCCTGCGAATTCTATCGCATCAATCACCCTTATCAGCGATTGACTGTATGCGAAATGCCCTGTTTAGCCGCGCCATTGATGCCGATCTGGTTTTCGATCTGCACTGCGATGACGAGGCAATTATGCATTTGTATACTACCCCGTCTGCCTGGCCGGATACTCGCGACCTGGTGGATTATCTCGATTGCCCACTGGTCATGTTGGCCGATATCAGCGGTGGAAATCCATTCGATGAGGCTTGCAGCGCGATCTGGTCACAACTGGCTGATGCATTTCCGCATCATCCAGCTCCAGCAGGATGTCAGGCTAATACGATTGAGCTGCGTGGTAGGGCGGACGTCGACGAGACTTTGGCAAAGCAGGATGCGAAGGCGCTTTATGCATTTATGGTGGGACGCGGCATAATCGATGAAAAACTACCCGAACCCCAACGAGTTGAGACGGCAGTCCATCCGCTGGAAGGCGTTGCACGAATTCACGCACCCTGTACCGGCGCAGTGACCTTTCAGGCATTACCGGGGCAGTGGCTTGAGAAAGGAGATGCGGTGGCCACCGTTTATCCGTTGGAGGATAGTGCCTCACCGATTATGATAGAGTCACCAATTGCCGGTTTGCTCTACTCCCGACGAGTAGATCGCTACGCCCATGCCGGTTTAAAAATTTGTTCGATTAGTGGGGCGGATGTCTTGCCGGTAGGGCCGGGGAAGTCTTTGCTAACTGATTAATTCCAAAGCTAAGGTGACAGGCGACTGTAGGTAGAAATTTTAAGAGGCAAATCAGCGTTATGAATCGACCTAACATTATCTGGATTTGCACTGACCAGCAGCGCTCGGATAGTCTCGGTTGTTCGGGTAATCCGGTTGCTCGTACGCCCAATATCGATTCGCTGGCAGTGGCAGTGGCAGGGACACGGTTCACGCGGCCCATTACGCCGATGCAGATTTATTCACCTCGGATCATGGCGAACTACTCGGCACACATGGCATACTACACAAGGGGCCGCCTTCGTATCGCCAGCTGGTAGAAATTTCTCTATTGATGCGAGGACCTGGCATTTGTCGTGGTCGGACACTCGATGCGTTGACCAATCATATTGATTTGACGCCTACCTTTCTAGATTTAGCGGGTGTGTCTGTTGATAAGCTGTCCTTCGATGGTCAAACCCTAACGCCATTATTAAGCGGGCAGGGTGACTGGCAGCGCGATGCTGATTTTGGTGAATATCATCCCACGGTAAAATCGGCGCTTTATAATCAAACGATACGAACGCAAAAATGGCGTCTGAGTATTTACCCGAGTAGCCCGCAATGGGGTGAAATGTTTGGTCTCGAATCTGATCCGGATGAGCATGTGAATCTATTTTACGACGATTCCGTGAAACTACCTCGCCGGGAGCTGGAACAAAAGCTGGCACAAGAATATCCGCCGCAACTCGGGGTCGATAATCCTTTACTGTGTAAATGGTGACCGGTAGCGTTTAAGGGAAATGAGCCAGAAAAATATGAGCAAAAATAAATTTGAAATGGAAAAAATCGATATCCGTTTGTCAGACCTGTACACGTCTGACGAAAACAAACAGGAGAAGTATGATCGTTGGGCCGGCGAATATGAATCAGACCTGGTTAATGAAATGGATTATGTTGCGCATATTGATGCCGCGCGAATTTTTAACGAGGTTGTTATTGATAAAAATTGTCGAATTCTCGACGTCGCCTGTGGCACTGGTCTGGTAGGGGAAGAGTTAAAAAAGTACGCTTATAGCGAGGTAGACGGTACTGACTTTTCCGCTGAAATGCTCAAGGTTTCTAAGCGACGTGCTGTTTACAAGAAACTATTTCAACATGATTTTACTAAATCCCTGATAAATCCAGCTAGCTACGATGCTGTAGTTTGCGTCGGGCTGTTTGCCTTTAGTGTGCCCAAAATTACCGACATGATCCATATTATCCGTACGGTAAAACCCAATAGCTATTGTGTAATAACCGTCAACGGAGCGGCCTGGCGGGAGCTGGATTTAGCTGTCCAGGTCGAGGTAGAGTCTGAAAGATACGGATTTACGGTCGAAAAAATTATCAAATCGGGTTATATCAAGCGTGAAGATATCGATGCGAGAGTTTTGATTATTCGCAGCCCGCAGAAATAAACGAAATAGACCAGACCTGTAGGTGTATATCTCAATTTAAACCGGCCAAATGTGGCTAAAACACTAATATTCTAATATTTCGCTTTAATCGGCTTTTTACAGTTATAATGCTCCGGCAGAACACTGCGATCAATCAACGCTAGCAACGCTAGCAAACAATAGAGAATAGTATGAGTAAAGGTACAGTAAAGTGGTTCAATGCGGCCAAAGGTTATGGTTTCATTACACCAGAAGACGGCGGTAAGGATCTGTTTGTACATCATTCAGAAATCCAGAGTGGTGGCGAATATGCAACACTTAATGATGGACAGTCAGTAGAGTACGAAGAAGGTCAGGGCCAAAAAGGCCCATGTGCTAACCATGTTGTTCCTGCCTGATTTAGCAACTAGCTTTATCAAGTAGCAGCATATAACAAGACTGGATTGTAGACTGCCGGTGCTTCGCACCGGCATCTGTTTACTGCGCCCTCGCTAAACCTGGTCGACAGCGCTATTTGAATAACAGAAAGGTTCATCGCCCGAGCTCTCAGGCGGCAATAACCGGCATGAAAGGAATGCAAAAGAGATTTATCCTAAGTCCGACAGGCTCCTAGGTAAAAGGATTCTGCTGATAAATATAACGATTAATGAAAGGGTTACGCTACTCCATTTTATTTTGTAAGTGAAGCGAGCCGTTGACGAAAGAGGTAACCAGCAATGAAGCACAAAGTTAAATTTATCCGGCTGGATGAGGACGACAAAGATAGCTAGTTTGCTATCCATATTATATTTATATCGGGTATATTTAGACAAATAACAAAAAGCTAGTTGCAAATTATAGGGGGTAACCTTTTCGACTGATATCGATGAGGTCGAGTCCTTACATTACATTGTGCCAAACGATTCCCGGCTCTAATCGCCATTTCATCACTTGCTAATCAACCAACACCTTAAAAAAACCCAATTAACTCAAGCCAAAATCCTGTTTGATGCTACCTGGAGTCTGGGGTGGGGTTTGTGGCATAGATCGTAGGGCAGATTAGCAGCGCGTAATCTGTCGTATGTTTTAAACTGGACTCGCCAATTGCATTCGGCGTATTACGCTACCGCTAATCCGTTCTATGGTGTTGTTTATCTACTTACGCTCACGTAATTTACCAAGCAATCTACCGATGGTAAATGAAGATCGAGGCATATAGATATAAGGGGTGCGTTCTGTTGCACTGGCGCGCCGACGCATTCGAACCAGACTGAAGACTACCAGAATGAAATGACTTACTGCAATAAATGAAAACAGCGCCGAAGGGCCAAACACGCTTATCAAGGACGAGGTGGCGTAGGGACTTGCTATTGCACCCAGGGCAAAGAAAAACATCAGCGCGGCGGAAAGCTCTACACGTTGCTCATCGGTGGCGAAGTCGTTGGCATGGGCCGCCGATACCGAGAAAATGGGAAAGGTCGTCAAACCGAAAATAACCGATGCAGTCATCACGGTTGCGGTTCCGCCGGTACTGGCAAGAACGGTAATGCCACAGGAGAGAATCGCGGCGACCGATAGTCCGATCAATACCCAGCGTCGATCATATTTGTCGGCGATCCAGCCCACGGGGTACTGGGCGAATGCACCACCCGCGACAAATGCAGCGAGGAAGTAGGCGATTTGATCATTTTGCAGTCCGACGTTTTCACCATAAATTGGCCCCACCATGCGAAATGCCGACGATGACAGGGCTGCCGCCATCACGCCAGCCACTGCCAGTGGTGAACAGGCCCAGGCCAGACCAGGCCGCAATCGAGGCGCTTCGGGGGTTACCGGTTGGCTGGTTCGAGTCAGAGTCAGGGGTAGTAACGAGGCACAGCAAAACATCGCGAGTAAATTGTAAGACACGTAATCAGCGGGCTCCAGGACCGCTACCAGAAGTTGTGCCACCAGCGAAGCACCGGTATCAACGATACGATAGCTGCCCATCGCCCGCCCGCGGTTCTCATTGGTAACCCGGGCGTTCAACCAGGCTTCTATTACAGTGTAACACCCAGCTATGCACAGCCCCGAGGCGACCCGCATCAGTGCCCAGGCGTAAGCATCAATCACTATCATATGCGCGAGCAGGCCTATGGCGCCGCTTGCGGTAAACGCAGCAAAGGCCCGACTGTGTCCCACTCGGCCCATGAGACGAGGCGCCCACCAGCAACCGATAAAGAAACCGAGAAAGTGAGCCGATCCCAACATACCGATCTGTTGGGTCGAGAATTCGAGTTTAATGCCCGATAACGCGTCGAGTGGTCCAACACCGCCCGATGATAGTTGAAGTAAAATTACCGACAGAAATAGTGCAAAAAATGAAGTGATTAAACCCATGAATCAAGTTTGAACAGGTTGCCCCTTTTTGTCATTTATTTTTTTACCTTGAAGAAAGTTACGCTCGCATTCCGGGGCCAGTTTCGGTCTAGCCAATACGGCGCGTAATCATCACCACCACCGAATAGGAAAGCGCCGCATAGAATGCCAGGAAAACGGTGGGATCGTGCAACTCGGCAGTAGGATTAACGATGATTAAAATGGCGGTAAATCCGACAATCAACCCCATCCAGCGCCGGGGCCCGACCTGCTCTCTAAATAAAATCACCGAAATCGGGAAATTGGAATTTTTTGAATGAACGCGGCTTAAAAAATCGATAGCCAGTCCGCGGATAGGTTTGAACCGCCACCCTGGGCTCATCGTGGCATTGAATTACTCGACGAGTTAAACTGACAGTAGCGCAATGCTAGATATCACAGATTACAACAGACTAACGGATAATTGATTGGAGACTTGTATGATCGACTCGTTGATTCCGAAATCTGAATTTATCGGTTTAGAGACCGACGCAAACCTGGCCGCTGGGGGAGAAACTCCGATGCTGAAATCGCACCAGGATGCGATTCAACAGTTTATGCGGGATAAAGCCAGAGGAGAATTGGCGCGAAAACTGGAGGCCGATAAAGTCGAGCAGGCAAGGGAAAAGTGCGGGCGGCTATTCTCGGTTCCGCACAGGGATATTACTTTCTTATCCAGCGCTTCTGAAGGTATTAATAATGTCGCCTATGGACTGGAGTGGAAAGCCGGCGACAATGTTGTCATAGCTGATGTGGAGTTCCCCTCGGGAATCCTGCCCTGGACCCAGCTGCAGCGTTTCGGCGTCGAGGTACGCATTGTTCGCCACAGGAACTGGTTTATACATGAAGAGGATATTGCCTCACAAATAGACCAACGCACCAGGGTCGTGGCTATCAGTCATGTAAGTATGTTTACCGGTCAGCGTATGAACCTCCGCTCCTTGTCCAGGTTGGTTAGATCATCCAATGCGTTGTTTTTGCTGGATGCCTCCCATGCCGCAGGTGTCGTCCCCGTAGATGCCTCACTCGCCGACATCATGGTGTCGAGTTGCTATAAATGGCTATTGGGCGTTCATGGCGCAGCAGTATTTTATGTAAATCGTGAAACGCTGCCGGATTTCAAGCCGCCTTTTCTGGGATGGAATAGCCCATCACAACACGGTGGCTGGGAATCGCCGCTGGATTTCCAGCTTCAGCCGACCGCGCATCAATTTCAACCGGGTAATGCAGGCTTCATCAACGTGTATATATTGGACAATGCGCTGGACTACCTGCTTGATATTGGTATTGAGAAAATAGAAGCCCATGCGCTAAGCCTGAGTGGCATAATATTGGAAGCTGTCGCGTCGCTGGGTTTCGAGATGATGACGCCGAAAGACGATATTCATCGAGCCGGGAACGTGTGTTTCATGACAGAAAATCTCGAGCCGATAAAAAATGAACTGGAGCGTCGGCAGGTGTTAATCTGGGGCGCATACGCGGGCTTTGGAAGACTTAGAATTTCAACGCACTTGTACAATGACTCGCAGGATGCCGAACGCTGTATATCGGCCTTACGCCAGGCCGCAGGCTAATGGCTGCACCTCCCTAAAACGGAATATCCAGCGCATAGCTGATGTAGTCCATTAGCGGCCTCGCAGCCTTGAATGTTTTTTCGACTTCATCGATAAAATGTTTTTCGCAAATAAGATGCGGATTTTCATGGCGCATGACGAAGAAGCTTTTGCGTTTCAAATCTTCGATGTGCTGATGCTCAGGATCATAGCCTTTCGGTGGGCGTTTTAGCCCGTCGCCGCTCACGCCACCACAGAGTTTTAATATACCTGGGTCGGTTTTTATTTTATGCCAGGCGTGCGGGTTATCGACAATCGTGTCGCGAATCTTGATCAGTTCCGAATTCGGCGGTACCCAGATACCTCCACCAAATACCAGTTCTTCGACAGACATGTGTACATAAAACCCCGGCGTGTGAGCATCTTTGCCGAGTTCGTGACGGAACTGGCAGGCAGCGTGTAGTTTGTAGGGACTCTTGTCTTTGGAAAATCGTATGTCGCGGTAGATACGAAACATGGAACCGCCGTTTGGTTTCGGATCGGCAATAAAATGTTTCGAGATTCCGTTCAATCTCGGCACCATATCTTCGATGAATTGCGTCATCGGTTCCACTACCGATTCAAGGTATTCGGACTTATGCTCTTTAAACCACTCGCGATTATTATTTTTGCTTAATGATTTAAAAAATTTAAAAAATTTTTGCTCAAACATGCTTTTCCCTGTTTTTATCTGGCACAGGGACAACGTATCACGCAGCGTCGATCCGAATGCTATTTTAGATCATAATAGTAAATCTTAAACGGCAAGTATATCGGGACGGTTTCTGCGCATTGCCATTTTTAGAAATTATGCCCGGTAAATACACTACAGGAATGCAACAATACGAAGAGCTAGCGACGGAACTAAGGCAAGTAGCCTCCCGGCTGACCGCTAATGCACAGTTCTGGATTGGACTTGCCGGTGCGCCGGGAAGCGGGAAAAGCACCCTCGCAGCGGCATTGAGCGAATGTTTGGGCGAAATGCTTTGCGTCATTCCAATGGACGGCTACCACTATTATCGAAGCGAATTAAACCTGATGGATAATCCGCAGGACGCTCACGCCCGCCGAGGTGCGCCATTTACGTTTAATGCCACAAAGTTTGTCGATACATTAATTTCATCGCGTCGGCGAGGCGAGGGGTCGTTCCCCAGCTTCGACCATCGAATCGGCGACCCTGTTGAGGATTCCATAAGGCTAAACAAGAGTACGCCGATTGTCCTGGTCGAAGGTAATTATTTGTTGCTGGACGAAGAACCCTGGCGCCAGCTTCGTCAGCATGTTTTCGACGAAACCTGGTTTCTGCAGGTTGCAGAAACTGAGTGCAATCGACGTGTTCGCGAGCGACTGATTAATACCGGGCTGACCGAAGCACAGGCACAACTACGAGCGGAAACGAATGACAGCATCAACGCTAAGCTTGTCATTGAGGCGTCAACCAGGAATGCTGATCGAATTATTCAGTCCTGATCATGGTTAGCAGATTATTTTTTTCTTCGCGCGGGTCCGGCGGTTTCTGACGAGGCTGACCAAATGTTAATATTCGCTTCTAGCGCATGTCGGTCGATTTCTGTTAGTTCTGACTCGGAAAAACTACGTTTCTCCAGCGCTCCAACACTATCCTCTAATTGCTGTACCGAACTTGCACCAATTAAAGCAGTGGTTACACGCGGGTCACGCAGCACCCAGGCAATAGCCATTTGCGCCAGGGTCTGACCACGACGATGCGCAATATCGTTCAGTGCACGAATATTCAACAGGGTTTGTTCGTTGAGGAAATCCTGGTTTAGCGACTTATCCTGAGCTGCTCGGCTATCCTCGGGAATACCATTCAGATACCTGTCACTTAACATGCCCTGCGCCAGGGCAGAAAATACGATGGATCCGATGCCACAATCCTCCAACGTATCTAACAAACCGTCTTCTTCTACCCAGCGGTTAAGCATCGAATAACTGGGTTGATGAATCAGGCAGGGAGTCCCTAGCTGATTTAAGATAGCTATAGCCTCACGGGTACGCTGTGAATTATAGGAAGAAATACCGGCATACAGAGCACGCCCAGAACGCACGATATGGTCCAGTGCCATCATGGTTTCTTCGAGTGGTGTGCCCGGGTCAAAACGATGCGAATAAAAAATATCGACATATTCGAGTCCCATGCGTTTCAGGCTTTGATCACAACTGGCGATCAGGTATTTGCGACTCCCCCATTCACCGTAGGGCCCGGGCCACATATCGTAACCAGCTTTGGTAGAAATAATCAATTCGTCACGGTAAAGCGCAAATTCCTGATTCAATATCTGGCCAAATGCGCGTTCGGCAGACCCGGCGGGTGGACCATAGTTGTTGGCCAGATCAAAATGCGTGATACCGAGGTCAAATGCCCGGTGGCACAGGTTCTGTTTGCTCCTGTGGGTAAAATCATCACCGAAGTTATGCCACAAACCAAGAGAAATTGCAGGTAACTGTAGTCCTGATCGCCCGCATCTTTGATAGGTCATTGAATCGTAGCGATTGCTGTTAGCACTCCACATGAAAGAGACTCCGGTGTTTAAAATATCTGGGGGCTGTATGGTACATGGGGCGGAAATATGCGCCAACCAGTTTTCCTGTTTTTGGGGAAGAGGGAGTTTACTAACTCCTCACACGGATTCGTAATTAGCTAAACAGTTCCCGTATATACTGGTATCTTTCAGCTTAAGACTAATGGGAATAATCAATGGAAGCTTCGATATACAAAGTCCTTATATTTGCTGGTATTGCCGCCCTGGGCAATGCAGTCTATGTATATGGGCAGCGCTCGGCACTGGTTTCCGCCAATCCGTTTCTTTTTATGGCTGGAGCTGTGACCCTGTGTGCATTTATGTTCGTGGTTGCTTCGCTAATCTCGGGAACTAGCACAACTACCGTTTACCTAAAACAAAATTGGTGGCCCATTGCGATTAGTGCAATTGGTTTTTTCATTACCTTTATTGGCTTTTACCTGATGTATAGTCGAGTTGGTGCGCATAGTTATACGGTATATGCAGTGCTGTCAATACTGACGACATCAGTAGGCGTCGGCATGATAATTTTTCGCGAGCCAATCAACTTTTTCCATGTGACGTCTATTTTTTTCTCCCTGCTAGCGGTTGGTTTTTATGGCTACGGACAATTCAAAATAGCGGGCTAGACTGCCCTCTCACAAAAGTGCGGAGTCCACCTAGGATGGATCAGGTCTCATGTTCGGGTTATTACTCCGACAATGACTTATAGCCAGTAATTGTGGTATGTGTTGTCTCTGAACGAAGCAGCGGTGCTCTCTGGACGATAATTCGCCGCTTAAGGAAACTGTCGCAAGGGTAATTTACACCTTGCTCACAATTAGAGCTGCATTCACACCACCAAATCCGAGTCCGTTACATAACGCATGATGGACATTTTGCTGTCTGGAAAGCATGGGTACCAGATTTAGGTCTGACAGGTTTTGGTCCGGATTTTCAAGGTTTAGCGTAGGTGGCAATGTGTCATGGAGAACCGCAAGGGTTGAAAATATGCTCTCTACACCGCCGGCGGCACCCAATAGATGTCCAATAGCAGATTTGGTAGAGGAAATTGGTATATCAGGCAGGTGATCTGAGAATACATTTCTTAAAGCGGCCACTTCGGCCTGATCGCCAACCGGAGTAGCAGTAGCATGGGCATTAATATAGCTGATTTCCTCTGGTGCTAGTTCCGCCCTTGAAAGCGCAATTCTGATGGCCGCTGCTCCGCCAGCTCCATCTTCTGGGCCAGAGGTAATATGGTAAGCGTCTGCACTTGTCCCGTATCCGCTTAATGTCGCCAGTGGAGTTGCGCCTCGCTTTAGTGCGTGCTCCAGAGTTTCAATCACCAGCAGGCCCGCACCCTCTCCCATAACAAAGCCATCTCGATCCTGGTCGAAAGGACGCGATGCTTTTTCTGGATAATCGTTGCGACAGGAGAGTGCGTGTAAAGCGTTGAAACTAGCCAGTGCTAAAGGATCAATGCAAGCCTCGGACCCGCCAACTAGCGCAACCTGCGCTTCACCACTATTAATTATGCGCATACCGTCTCCAATTGCTTGAATACCGGCAGCACAGGCGGTAATAGGGCAGCCGATAGGGCCCCTGAATCCATAACGAATAGACAGATTTCCAGCGGCCAGGTTAGCCAGGAAGGCTGGCGCTACAAATGGAGACAAACGTTTATATCCTTTCGTTTCGAGTATCTTCTGAGCGTTCGTGATGGTTGGAAATCCACCGATACCGGTGGCAACTATTGTTGCTGTCGCCATTTGATCGGCTTCACTACTGGGAAACCAGTTAGCCTGAGTTAGCGCTTCTTCAGCCGCAGCCAGTGCGTAAAGTGTGAACAGGTCTATTTTTCTCCGCTCTTTGTGCGAGACAACTGCATCATGATTGAGGCCGGCAAATGCATCTTGCAGATGGTCTGGGACCAGACCAGCAATTTGAACAGGGAAATCCTTAGCATCGAATCGGTTGTTTGTAACTATGCCGCTTTTCCCATCGATTAATCGATCCCACACCTTGCCAGCGCCACAGCCCAGCGGACTCACTATACCCATACCGGTAATTACTATTTTTGATCGCATTACTTACTCTATTGAATCTCTTTATATTGAAACACAGTAACCTGATGTAATATATGATCAAGATAATTTTCTGGATATGTCCAGGAAATCGGTATCTAAATCTGGAGACGAAAATGCCCTACACAGCTGAACACAAATCTAAATCTAAAGAACGGATTTTACAGTCGGCTACAGAACTTTTTTGCCGGTCTGGGTTTGATAAAGTGTCAATCAGTCAGGTTATGAAGCTGGCGAGGATGACGCACGGTGCTTTTTATGCCCATTTCGAGTCAAAAGAGGCACTGTATAAAGCTTCATTTCTTCAAACATTACAAAGTTGTCGTACCGGTCGACTCGCTAAAGGCCCTTTTTCGATCAACCACCTGACTCAACTGGTGAGTAACCTGCTTAATTTACGTGCCTATTCAGAACAGGCTCGACCCTCGCCTGAAAATATTCTGTTTAACGAAATTAGTAGCGATAACCTGGAAATCCGAAATTTATATGAGAAATCCTATCTTAGTATTTTAAAACTAATGGAAAGACGTATTAAGGCATTGAGTAAACTCAAAAAAGTTCCTTTCGTTTCCAACCAGAAAACAATTACCGAGAAGTCCCGTGCCATTCTGGCAGCCTTAGTTGGCGCAGTTGCGATTGCCAAAAGTATTCAAAATGATAACGAAATACACAGAGTCTTAACTGCTGCGCAAAACCAGATTTTATCCATACTTGGCGTTTATGAATTAACAGCTTAAGGCGCCTACAGATTGAAAATGTAAAATTACTTATGCTGTAGAGAATTCCAAACCAATGATATGTTGTACAACACTTCGGTGCAGGGGAAGTATAAACGCCTCTGATTGCTAAATAAATAATCAGTTTCGAGCGCCAATTCTGGAATAACGAATCATTCAAATGGCTATTCCTGAATAATCAATTAGCCTGACGGGTGACACCACGAACCTCTATACACATCATCGGTACGGGCCGCCATGATTATATTGTTTTTATGCAATCCCCTGATTTTATGACTCCACCAGGTCACGGTAATTTCCCCCATTCTGTTAAGATTGCAGGATGATGTCCTGTGGCTTCAGCAATCCCGCCGACACGATTCGAGAAGGCCATCGCCTGCTCAAAACTTTTAAAGACGAATTCACGATTCAGTCGCATGATGTTGTCCACTACGGCGATACTCCAATCGGGGATATTAGGCATCAGAGCTTTAAGGTCCGCGTCGCTGATACGGGGCGCGTCGGTGCGGCAGGCCTCGCAGCTTTGTTGACTTAGTTCTACCATGGCATGCTCCTACTATTTATATGGTTACCACCAGAGCATATCGTATTAGGTCAGAAAGCAAAGGCAATTATTTCAAATACTAAATTGGCCTTGCACGAAAGTCAGGTAAAGAGTCATTGCGAGCGGAGCGCGGCAATCTATGCGGTTTATCAGCGCTGAACTAATGTAGACTCCCACGCTTCGCTCGGAATGACCGGGTTTTACTGAACGATTTAGCAATATTTTGATTTACCTGATTTTTATACAGAGCCATTAATACTAACGGCCGTAATGTTTCTGATGCATCAGGGAACCTGATATCCAGTCACATACGTGGACATTTGCAAACAGGTCTTTTATTATCTTTCGACGCCTAACCGAATGCACAGATAATTCGATCTTCCGATTGCAAATTCTACTGGAGCATTGGAACAAGATAAAACTTCGCAACCACCGCAACGACGGCAGGGAAAACGAATGCCTGTATATTTCATCCGCCACGGTCAGTCAGAATTCAACGCCGCTTTTAATAGTAGTGTTAAAGATCCAATGATCTTTGATGCGCCGTTGACAGACAAAGGGCGCAGACAGGCCGAAGAAGCCAGAGCGCTGGTTGCCGATCTGGGCATTAAACGGGTCATCACTTCTCCGTTAACCCGCGCGATTCAGACGGCACAGTGCATATTTGACAATATCGCACCGATCACGGTTGCAGCCCAACATCGAGAATTACTGCTCCACAGTTGCGATGTGGGCCGATCTCCTGGAGATCTACAGCGAGATTTTCCAACGCTATCCTTCAACCATTTGCCAGACCGCTGGTGGCACCAGGGACCGGAAAATGACGATGGTATTGCGGTCGAACCGGAACATATATTCCTGCGGCGCATCGCCGAATTTGAAACCAGCCTGGCCGAGATCGACGAGCGACCTCTCGCCATTGTCGGTCACGGTAATGCATTCCAGGCGATGATCGGACGAATGCTGGATAACTGCGAAATTCATCTGCACCAGTCAGGCAATTCTTGATCTGACGCGGTAATAAACCAGTGCCACTGAACGGTGCTGGTCGCATTTGCTTCTCAGGTTTTGTACAAAACTGGGCTCAACCATAGCAGCTCCTGGCCAATGTCATAAAAGTTAAGAAAAATATGGTGATTGCGAGGAGCAATGACGAACCTTTACAGAAATTAATATTCCCACTTTTGACTTAATGACATTGAGTTCTTGGCTTTAATATGGAAACGTAAATTATAGCTGATAGCTAAATGCAAATAAAAACATAGATATAATTAAATATACAAATAATAAATATCACTCATACTACTCCTTGTTAACTTAATTCAATCATTATCTAAGGAGATAAACCATGTTAGAAAATCGTGAAGGTCATCGCATACCACAGGTTGTTTTTCGTACTCGCCGTGATCACCAGTGGGTTGATGTCAGCAGTGATGAGATTTTTCGAGACAAAACCGTGGTGGTGTTTTCATTACCCGGAGCGTTCACACCGACCTGTTCAAGCACGCATGTGCCACGTTACAACCAGCTTACGCCGACATTAAAACAGCAGGGTGTCGACGAAGTAGTGTGTGTTTCAGTAAACGATGCATTTGTCATGAATCAATGGCAAAGTGAGCAGAAGGCCGACAACATTACCTTTCTGCCAGATGGTAATGGTGACTTCAGTCGTGGTATGGGTATGTTGGTGTCAAAACAGGACCTGGGCTTTGGTGATCGTTCCTGGCGTTATTCAATGCTGGTTAAGAATGGCGTGATTGAAAAGATGTTCATCGAACCGGACTTGCCGGGCGACCCTTTTGAGGTTTCGGATGCCGATACCCTGCTCGGATATATCGCTCCGAATGCCAGACCGCCGCTCGATGTTACCGTGTTTTCACGCGAGGGATGCGAATTTTGTGTACGAACCAAAGGATTGCTTAACGATGCGGGTATCGACTTCGAAGAACTGGTGCTCAATCGAGACTTTAGCGAAGCCACTATTCGTGCTATTTCGGGCGAGGCAACAGTGCCGCAGGTTTTCGTCGGTGGCGAACGCATTGGTGGGTCCGAAGAGCTTGAGCAGTATCTGCTTCAGTCGAAGGCTGCATAATTCCAACTGTTCGACGAGCTGTAGAGATTATGCGGGTACACAGGAGTCTGTCGGACTTAGGATAAATCTCGGTAACTGCTCCTGCGTTACTCTACCACCTGCATCCATGCAGGCGTACTGCGGCAAAGCTATTTTGGCCAGATTTTTCTATCCATTTCGTTGAATATGAATGACTATTCGCCTCAATCGATAGAAAAATTTGACTCAAAATGGCTTTCCCTCGACAATTGCTCCTGCATTGTTCTACTACCGTACATCCTGTACATATCGCTACGATTACCTAAGTCCGACAGACTCCTAGTATAATCTCCTTTTATAGCGCTTTAGGGAATACTAGTAGTGATTAAACTTATATCAGGTGACTAATGCCCGCTAAAATTGCCGTCGGTGGTTTCCAGCACGAAACCAATACATTCGCCCCACACCTCGCGCATTATGAGGACTTTGTAAAACCCGATGGCTGGCCCGCGCTGACCCAGGGTGAAGACTTGTTTTCTGCCATGGCGGGTCTGAATATACCGCTGGCCGGCTTTATCGAAGCCGCACGACAAAGCGGACATCAGTTGCATCCTATGCTGTGGTGCTCGGCCGAACCCAGTAGCTTCGTGACCTGTGACGCGTTTGAAAGGATATGCGAATTATTTTGTGCGTCGCTGCGAGCGGCCGGTGATCTCGATGCAGTGTATCTCGACCTTCATGGGGCGATGGTTGTCGAGCATTTCGAAGACGGAGAAGGCGAGTTGTTGCGCCGGGTACGGCAGATTATTGGCCCGGACTTACCGTTGCTGGTGAGCCTTGATTTACATGCCAATGTGACCGAGGCAATGGTTGAGCACACGACAGCAATTACCATCTTCCGCACCTACCCCCATCTTGATATGGCAACAACGGGTACCCGTGCCTGTGAGTTGTTGAATGTTGCGCTTGCCGGAGAAAAGGTCGTTGGTGGTATGCGAAAAATTCCATTTCTGTTTCCACTGACTTCGCAGTGTACCGATTTTGAACCCTGTAAATCGATTTACCGTACGATCGAGCAGTTAACCTCGACATCGATATTAAGTGCAGATTTTGCCACCGGATTTCCGCCGGCGGATATCAAAGAGTGCGGTGCCGCGATGTTGGTCTACGGCACCGATCTATCGGCGGTAGATAGAGTGCTGGGTGAATTATATCAAAAGGTATTAAATGCAGAGCTGAGCTTTGCGAATGAGTTGCTTAGCGCCGACCAGGCCGTGCAACAAGCGATGAAAAATACCAGCTCAAAACCGGTGGTGCTTGCCGATGCACAGGATAATCCGGGTGCAGGTGGTACTTCAGATACTACTGGTTTGCTCGA
>CAXMRQ010000130.1:0-20966 GCA_964196115.1 uncultured Gammaproteobacteria bacterium | reverse complement strand
CCTCTGTATTTTAATGTTATTTTGTGCGTTAAATTATATTCCTATAACGCGAGCTTAGAGAGATGAGTTCTCTGTAAGTTCCCGAAAACAATAATAACGGAATAAAAGTCACGAAATATCACATAACATTAACAATTCAGTGGTTTATCTGGCACAAAAACAGTCGATTCAAACTTTGTAATTGATGGATATTATTAAAACAACAGCCGATCTAATGATACTGTCTGATAATCAACGAATCACCACGCTGCACCAGTTCCATTCGTTTTAAAACATTCATTCCAAGCAAAATCTCCTCGCCTGGTAATCCGGGGTTTAGACTGGCCTTAATGCCAGTTAAGCGGATTTCACCCATTTTGAGTTCGTCAAGCCTGGTCATATATGCGGTGGCGACTCCATTGGCTGTGGAAACATTGAACGCGGGGCCGGCTTTGAGTTGTAAATATTTTTGCAGGTTTGCCGGTATGCTGGTTGTGGTTGCTCCGGTATCGACCAGAAATGTAACCGGCTTGCGGTTAATTTCGCCATCAAACACATAATGCCCGTAGCGGTTGCGTTGCAGCGCTATTTCGGTAAATTGACTTGATTGAGAAGTAGCCACCGACTGATTCGGATTGGACTGATGATCAAGAATTTTTGAAAAGATCAGTGCGAGTAATAAAAAACCAATAATCCAGCCACTGAGGGTGAACATCATGCCGAGTTTTTTAGTAGAATGCTGCATAGTGTCTTAACCCGGAAAATTCATGAATCATGCACAATCTCACTTGTCTATTGATTCCACAAGAAATATATCCTCAGTCGCTCGGAATCATTGATACGAGACTTCTTCGGATATTTCCTTGTGAAATAAATATACCGCGCGATCTTCGCGCAGATTTATGAAATTTCCGGGTTAAGTGTAGTCGGGTTTTCAAATTTCAATTTACGGGTCAGGCCTTTATGTCAGGTAACAGTTTTGGCAAATTATTTGTTGTTACATCGTTTGGCGAAAGTCACGGTGCTGCGATCGGCTGTATTGTCGATGGATGCCCCCCTGGACTGGATTTAAGCGAGGCCGATTTGCAGGAGGATCTGGATCGCCGTAAACCCGGTACCTCACGCCATACCACACAGCGGCGCGAAGACGATGCTGTGCAGATTCTGTCGGGTACCTTCGAGGGTAAGACTACCGGCACACCGATTGCCTTGCTGATATTTAATAAAGATCAGCGCTCGAAGGACTATAGCGAAATCAAGAGTCAGTTTCGACCCGGTCACGCCGATTACAGCTATACGCAGAAATATGGGTTTCGCGATTATCGTGGCGGAGGACGTTCATCTGCCCGCGAAACAGCGATGCGTGTCGCGGCAGGCGGTATAGCTAAGAAATACCTGGCCGAGCGTTGCGGCATTCAGATTCGCGGTTATCTCTCACAACTTGGACCGTTGAAGCCTGAAAATTTTGACTGGGATGAAGTCAACAAAAATCCTTTTTTCTGCCCCGACGTGACGATGGTGCCGGAAATGGAAAAGTATATGGATGCTCTGCGCAAGGAAGGTGAATCGATCGGCGCGAAGATTTCTGTGGTTGCCACTGGCATGCCACCAGGTCTTGGCGAACCGATATTTGATCGCATCGACGCTGAAATCGCCCACGCGATGATGAGCATCAATGCCGTTAAGGGTGTCGAGATAGGTGCTGGCTTCGACAGTATCGAGCAAAAAGGTACAGCCCACCGCGACGAAGTAACGCCCGAGGGATTTCTCTCCAACAATGCTGGCGGCACGCTTGGCGGTATTAGCTCGGGTCAGGATATCCTTGTGAATATTGCGCTGAAGCCGACATCGAGTATTCATTTGGCAGGTAAGACTGTTGATATTGATGGTAATTCTGTAGAGATAAGAACCAAAGGCCGCCATGATCCCTGTGTCGGCATTCGTGCGACGCCTATTGCCGAAGCAATGCTGGCGTTAGTGATTATGGATCATTATTTACGTGACAGAGCGCAGAACGCTGATGTTGAGCGACGGACTCCGATCATTCCGGCCGGGGCTTAAACCTCTTGTCGACTAATTTTAATCGCAGATGATTGAAAAAATTGTTCGTGATACGGCATCTGACCAGCTTCCCTGATGAAGTATTAACCCAGACGGAAACAAGCTTTAATTGGAAATTATCCAGTATTTTTACCGGTTATCCCTGCCGTGAGCACAAATCGCATCGCTTCATCCATGCTCATTTTACAGGGTCTAATATTCTGCCGTGGAATTAATAAAGTAAACCCGCCAACCATGTAACTCATCGGAATATACACAAGTGCGCGATCCGGGTTGCGAAACGATTCCGGCAGACGCTCCATGTCTTCCTGAGTGATGAAACCAATCATTTCCATGTCATTTAAGTTGACTATCACGACCTGTCCAAAGCCTTCTTTTTTCGGTGAAAAGAAATCAAACAGATCGCGCATGACACGATAAATGGTTTTGATTAAAGGCAACTGATAAAGAATCTTCTCCCCCAGCGCGAACAGTTGTCGTATGAAGATTGCCTTCATCAACAGGCCAACAAAAAACACCACAACTATGCCGCCAATCATTCCCAGCCCTGGAAAATAAAATGCATTGGGTAACATCCATCGTAGCGCGCCGCCCATCACCTGTTCGGAAGAAATCGCCAACCAGAACAATAGATATATCGTCAGCACGACGGGTAAAAGGGTGATAAAACCGGTAAGTAGGGTGGTGCCGAAAGACTTCAACATGGTCGAAATATCCTGATTAGTTTTAATGAAATTCTAGCAGTTTTATTCTGCATCCAGTCCCTGTAAAACTTCCCGATAAATCAGGCGTGCAAAATGTGTTTTGCGTTCCTCGGTTTTTACGCCGCTGTAATTACGCCAGAGCTGGCGTAATTTCTGGCGGTCGGCATTGCTTTGCTCAGCTAGAAAATCGTCAATGGCCTGCATGCCAAGTTCGGTAATATTGTCGCGCCAGAGTTCGGCTCGATGATGGCGTTGTATTTGAACCTGGCTCGACTGATTGAGTTGAGCCAATGCAGTGAATATTGCTTCGCAATCCCGCGCGCGCAGTAGTTTACCGAGAAACTGGTAATGTCGTTTCAGCGCACTCCGTTTGTTTTGAATTTTGTGCGCCAGCGCGATCGCTTCCAAAACGGCTTCGTCGAGAGGAATTTTAGCCAATTGGTCGCTGGACAGGTCAACCAGGCGTTTACCCAGTTTTTGAATATCCTGGCTTTCCTTTTTGAGTTGCGTTTTGCTGACGGGCTCGATTTCTTCGAGTGCGTCACTCTTTATTTCGTTTTCCATAATGGGATAGGCTAGAATGCTTCGATGAACGATAAAAACACAGACATATTATCATTTCCCGATGCCGATTCATTTAAAAACATCGTTGCTGAGACATTAAAAATGGCGCAGGCCAACGGTGCTACGCAGGCTGAAGCAGGCTTGTCGGTTTCGCAGGGTCTATCCGTTGCCGCTCGAATGCGGTCGGTGGAGACCATCGAACACCAACAGGACAACGGTCTTGGCATCAGTGTTTATTTCGGTCAGCATAAGGGCAGCGCCAGTACTTCGAATCTCGACCCCGAAGCTATTCGAAAGACGGTTGAGGCGGCCTGTAATATTGCCAAATATACCTCCGAGGACCCCTGCACGGGTCTTGCTGATGCAGATTTGATGGCACGGCAGTTCGGCGATCTGGATTTGTATCATCCCTGGGATATTTCACCCGAAGCGGTGATCGAACTGGCGCTTGAATGTGAAACTGCGGCGCTCGATTTTGATGACAAAATAGTCAATTCGGACGGTGCCTCGGTCGATTTGAACGCCGGTGTTTCGGTTTATGGCAATACCCACGGTTTTTTGCAGGCTGAGCATAAAACACGGCACAGCATTAGTTGCTCGGTGGTGGGTGAATCAAATGGCGGTATGCAACGCGATTACTGGTATGAAATCAGTCGTGATCCCAATCATCTGGCGACCGCCAGATCAGTTGGACTAAAAGCTGCGGAACGTACTCTGCAACGACTCGACGCGCAAAAACTGAAGACCCAACAGGCACCGGTGCTATTCGTGCCGGATATAGCACGCAGCCTTATCGGTCATTTCACCGCAGCGATTAGTGGTTCGGCTCAATACCGTAAAGCGAGTTTTTTACTCGATGCAATCGATACCAGAGTTTTCCCTGAGTTTTTACAATTAGTCGAGTATCCATTCGAATCGCAGGCACTGGGTTCGGCTAATTTCGATTCCGAAGGAGTGGCTGTTAAACAGGCTGAACTGGTTAGCGATGGCGTGATGCAAAATTATTTGCTGGACACTTACGCGGCACGGAAGCTGAACCTGCAAACCACCGGGCATGCTAGCGGTGTGCACAATTTAACCCTGCGGGATACCGGTAAGTCGTTTGACGAATGCCTTAAGACGATGCATCAGGGTTTGCTGGTTACCGAGTTAATGGGGCATGGTGTCAATACAGTTACCGGAGATTACTCGCGTGGCGCGGCTGGATTCTGGGTTGAAAATGGAGAAATTCAGTTTCCAGTTGAAGAAGTCACGATTGCTGCCAATCTTAAGGACATGTTTCTGGGGATTATCGAAATTGGTAATGATCTTGACATGCGCGGAAATACTCGCAGCGGCTCGATTTTGCTTGAACGGATGACGATTGCCGGGGCCGACTAATGTCACGCTGGCCTGTTTTATTAGCGTTGTTTTTCGGTCTGCAGTTCCCGGCCTATGCTGGAAATGAAAATACGCCAGTGGAAAATAATTCAGAAACCCTAGTAGAAAATGTGCCACCCGGTTACGTTTTCGGTGTTACCGTTAGTTCTGTGCAGGAGCTCGATGTGATACTCAAACGAGCAAATAGTTTACGCAAGCTATTTGATCCGCAACAACATGGTCGCATCGCTATCGTGTTACACGGCGATGAATTGCAACTATTTCAAAAGGATAATTACGCCGCCAATCAGTCGATTGTTGAACGCGCCCGGCTACTCGACGAAGAAAAGGTTATTGATATTAAAGCTTGCCAGACGAAGATGAGATTCCTCAATATCGAACAAAGCGAATTGCCGGGTTTCATCGAGCAGGTACCATTTGCGCCAGTCGAAATAGAGCGACTGGAAAAGGAACACAGCTACACCCGTCTTTAGTCAAATTACACGATGTATAAAAGCAATGCAATATGTGGGCGGAATGGTCTTTTAGCTAGCCGATCAGCGCCATTCGACCGATTGTAACAGCATGGTGGTAGTTTTTTTCTTAGGTTTGATTCTCTCAATTTTGATCGGTAATAGAGGATTATCTGCTGCGTAATAATATTTCATTATTGCGCTGCTGCCATCGCTGGATTGCTCAAATACCAAAACCTCGATTGATTCCTGGTTTATTTCAAGCGTCGATTCGCCGATTCGATTCAAATAAGATTTATTTAATCGACCCTTGCGGTATAAGCTAAATTCGGAAGTCTGTAAATTTTGTTTCAACATCTGTGCCGAGAGCAGATGGATGCTATGCGAATCGTAGATCTCTGTGGGTATGGTTTCGATATAGCGTTTGTTTTTATATTGAATGTCTATTTTTTGATTATTCCAGTTAAACCGCGCATTTTCATAACCCTCATCGGCTCCTTCCTCGGTGAGCAATATATTGTGGATTCTGTATTGCTTGTCGTACAACAATAAGGTTGTCTCGCTGTACAGGGTTTTATTGCTGAACAGCGCATAAACACCCCTTGCTTTACTGGTTTGCCGCCAGCGCCAGTATTGGCCTGATTGTTCCAGAGATAGTTCCGAAATTGCGACATTAAGACCGCCACGGTAAACCGCATAACTCGCTTGATAGGGTTTTAATTCAATATCTGTAGCGAAAGCCGGGGTTGCCAGCAAGGCCAGCAAAATAATTATTATCAAACGAGGCATGGGTAAATCAATTTAATCCTGATTGAATTCAATTGGGCTCTGTAAACTACGCTTCTCAAGTTCAATCCCGTGTTCGCTGAATCGTAGTTTTTTATCGCCCAGCCATTGTAAAACCCGGGGATACATAAGGTGCTCCAGAATATGGCCTTTGTTTTGCAAATCGATCAATGTGTCACCCCTTTCTATTGCATAGCGACCACGCATCAGAACCGGCCCCCCGTCTAGCTCAGTGGTAACGACGTGAATACTGACACCGTGCTCGGTTTCGCGGTTATCCATCGCTCGTTGATAAGTGTTAACACCTTTGTAGTTTGGTAGTAAAGAGGGATGAATGTTGAGAATTTTATTTTTATTGGCCTGAACCAACGCTGAACCCAGAATGCGCATAAAGCCAGCGAGAACTATATAGTCAGGTTCAAATTCCTCGATGCATTGTTGCAACGCCTGGTCGAAGGAATCGCGTGAATCGTATAAACGATGATCCACTACGCGAGTCTCTATTGCACTATTTGTTGCACGAACGAGTCCATAGGCGTCAGCATTATTTGAGATCACGGCCCTTAAGCTGGCGTTAATTTGCCCCGCCTTAATGCCGTCTATAATTGATTGTAGATTACTGCCATTGCCGGAAATCAGAACAACGATAGACATTCCCGTCATATCAGGACAACGGACGCTGTGTTAGTTTTTTCGACTATCTCTCCAACTTCCCAGACCTGTTCACCAAGTTCTTCGAGGCGTTGAAGGCATGCATCCCGGTCGCCCCGGTCAATCACTAGTACCATTCCGACGCCGCAGTTAAAGGTGCGGAACATTTCTTCGGTTTGCACGTTGCCAGCAGATTGCAACCAGTCGAATACGGCTGGCATTGACCAGCTCGAGCGGTTGATATTAGCGGTGCAATGGGACGGCAGCACTCTGGGGATATTTTCCAGCAAACCACCGCCGGTAATATGTGCCATCGCGAGTACCCGAATATTTTCTGTGAGCACAAGTAAATTTTTGACGTAAATTCGCGTGGGGGCGATTAAAGCCTCCGCTAACGACTGCCCGCCGCAGTTTTGAGTCAGATCGGCGCCGGAATGCTCGATAATTTTTCTGATTAATGAGTAGCCGTTTGAATGAGGCCCCGATGAGGCCAGTGCAATCAGCTTGTCGCCAATTTTAACCTGCTCTCCATTGATGACTCGCTCTTTTTCTACAATTCCAACACAAAATCCGGCCAGATCGAAATCACCTTCTGCGTAGATACCCGGCATTTCTGCGGTTTCCCCACCGATCAGGGCGCAGCCAGCCTGCTGGCAACCTTCGGCTATCCCACCTATCACCTGTTCCGCAACCTCAAGACTCAGTTTTCCAGTGGCATAGTAGTCGAGAAAAAACAGCGCCTCGGCACCGAGTACTGCGATATCGTTAGCGCACATGGCAACCAGGTCGATACCGATGCTATCGAATTTTTTTAACTCGATGGCCAGTTTTAATTTGGTGCCGACTCCATCGGTACCGGATACCAGCAGGGGATTACGGTAACGATCCAGTGGTAATTCGAACAGGCCGCCGAAACCACCTATACTGCCGACACAGCCCTGTCGATGGGTCGCTTTGACAGCCGGTTTGATGCGTTCGACCAGCTCGTTACCGGCATCTATATCCACGCCAGAGTCGCGATAGCTGAGAGATACTTCAGAATTCATAGTTTGCAGGTTCAGGAAATATATCGGTTGTGGTATTTTACACGCCTTGTAAGTAAATGTCCGACTGGCACAAAGAGAAAAAATGAAATATAAATTTGTTTACCTTTTAATAATGCTTCTGGCCCTGTCTGTCTCTGGGCGTTCGCAGGCAGTAGTCGTCGAGGAGCTATTTACTATCGAAATGCCAGTAGCGGATCAAACTACCAGCGTGCGACTTGAGGCTTTTGCTGAGGCATTTAAGCTGATAGTGATCAAGGTAAGTGGTTCGGACGATGCGTTGTTAAGCGCCGGGTTTAGCCGACCGATGCAAAGCAGTGCTCGCTATGTGAAACAATTCAGATATATTAATCGTAAGGACGAAAATGCAGAAGGTTTCGATTCAGGGCAGTTATTTTTGAAAATCGATTTCAACCAGCGACTGGTCGAAGAGCTGCTACGGGAAAATAATTTTCCGGTATGGGGCCGGGAACGCCCGGGTAGCCTGCTGGTGGTTAGTTATGACGTGAATGAAAATATTCGTCTGGTGTCTGGAGAGACTACGCCGGAAATTGTCGATTTGTTTGACCAGGCGGCCCTTAATTTGGGTGTTCCGATACTATTCCCATTAATGGATCTGGAAGATATTGGTTTGCTTAACATTGGCGATATTGTTTCCCGGCAATATGAAAATATAAATATTCTGGCCGACCGTTACGGGCCGGATGCATTGATAATAGGTCAGATAGTCGGGCGTAGCGGACAGGGATGGCAGGGTGATTGGGAAGTACGCTTCGCTGAACAGGTGTTTAAGTGGATATATAAGAGTTCCTCCAAGCAGGAGGTAGTCGATCAGGCTATCAAACATCTCGCTCGCGTACTGGCTTTGGAATATGCGCTGGAAGATCATCGGCGCGTCGACCAGTCGCTATATATGAGTGTGTCGGCGATGCCAAAATTTAAGCAGTTAATTTCGGTGCAGCGTTACCTCGAATCGTTATCGGTGGTCGATTCAGTTCGGGTTTCTTTAATCTCGAATGACCTGGTGACTTTTAAATTAAAGCTGCGTAATGATGCAGAAGACCTTCAACGCCTGATAGAGCTCGGCGACGTGCTCGAGCAACTTGATTTGCCACAGGTCAATGCTCAGGACGACAGCCAGGTTATTCTTGATTATTTATACGTTGATCGGGGGGCTTCCAATTAAAGCAGCCCAAATTGCGCTGCCGCTGTCATTCGACAGGCAATTCAGTTTCGATAATTATTTCTCTCAACAGGGGAAATTGATTGTTGATAATTTGATGACGTTGATCAAATCCCAGGGTGAATCGATGATTGGACTATGGGGCAAGTCGGGTAGTGGCAAAACCCATTTGCTTAATGCAAGCGCTCATTTTGCTCGCCAGCAGGGCATTAGTTTCCAGCTTTACGATGGAATCGAATTAGTGCAATACGATGCCGATTTGTTCGAAGATTTACAATCCTGCCAGGTACTTGCAGTGGACAATCTTGATGTCCTCTGCGGTAATCAAAAGTGGGAGGAAAAATGTTATCAGATAATAAATATTAGCAAGAATGAGGGGCTGGGCTTTTTATTTACGCTGTCAGAAAATCCATCCTACCTGAATTGCCAATTGGCTGATTTCCAGTCGAGGCTATCCTGGGGCCTGCTGTTACAACTACAGCCTACTGGCGAAATGGATATCGCGAACGTTATCCAGCTGCGCGCAGCTATGCTCGGAATCGATTTGTCAGAGGAAGTAATTGGATATCTTTTGACGCATTACTCACGGCAACTTTCGGAGCAGATTAAAATACTCCGGGTACTCGATAATGCGTCTCTTTCGGCTCAGAAAAGGATCACAATACCCTTAATCAAACAATCTCTGGCCGACTACCGGTGTTAACTAACCGCGACCTTCTGCTCTGGTTATTTGCCTCAAGGAATAGTTAACTTGTGACGCTCAAATATCTGGAATAATAGATACTTGAAATGAATAATATGATACTGAACAAGATGGTAAGAACGGCATAAACCTGTAGATGTGGATTCGATACCAGTTCGCTGATACCAACGCAAAAATAAGCCAGGGTCAGAAATCCAATCCACTTATAGGTATATCTTCTGCTTAATATCACGCCTTTAAGAGGTAATAGCAATGGCAGGCTTAGCATCAATATCCAATGGAGGTTGTAGCTATTTTTCTGCCAGTAAAACAGACCGAGCTGGCACAGCAGCAGAGCGATAAGCGCGACAATACAGATCATTTTTAAAGGATGCGCCATATTAGTGGATTAATTTTACCGTAAGATTTGCGATGCGTTTGCCCAGCGCCTGGCAGGCTGAGATTTCGTCTTTGCTAGCAGGTTTGCCTTGTTGACCGGACACATGGCTGGCGCCGTAGGGCGTCGCGCCGGTGCTGGTCTGATTGAGAGCGGGTTCGGAATAGGGTATGCCGGTGATTAGCATGCCATGGTGCAGTAACGGTAACATCATGCTGAGCAACACAGTTTCCTGACCGCCATGCAAACTTGAAGTCGACGTGAAAACACCAGCGGGTTTTCCGATTAACTTACCCGAGAGCCAAAATTGACTTGTCTGGTCGAGAAAATATTTAAGTGGTGCTGCCATATTGCCAAAATAACCCGGACTGCCAATTATCAGAGCATCACAATCATCCAGATCGTCAATTTCAGCATAGGGAACACCCTTATCCGGTATCAGGGCAGCTGTTTTTTCAGAGTTAGCAGAGACGCCTGGAAGACAACGAATAATTGCCTCGCAGTAAGGGTTGGAATCCACAGCTGCACCAATATGTTCGGCCATATCGGCCGTTCCACCATGCTTGCTATAATAGATGATTAGTATTTTGTGCATTTTAGTGATTGGGGTAATTTTTAACAGGGAGTCATTTTTAAAAAAACTGTGCACTGCCGAGTTGGGTTAAATGATTTCAAGCACCTTAGTTGGCGGCCTACCGATGATTGCCCGGTTATTTGAAATTACTATTGGCCGCTGTAATAATATTGGCTGTGCGCTAATGGCTTCAATGATTTGTTCTTCCGTGGCCGACTCTCCCAGTTTAGTATCGATGTAGGCATGTTCAGTAGTTCTGATCAGTTCTTGAGCAGGAATGCCCAGCATTTCGATGATTCTCCGGAGTTGTATTTTATCGGGCGGGTTTTTCAAGTATTCAATAACCTCGGGTGCTTTATTGTTTTGTTGTAATATTTGCAGCGTTTCTGTGGATTTACTACAACCCGGATTGTGGTAAATAATTAGTGTATCGGCAGCCATATATTTCTTTGTCACATTCAGTATCTACGACTGTTGTACATTAACGAATGTATTTTGGCAATAATAGCCTGAAGCTCACAAAGGAATAGGCGAACTCACTGGATAGTTTGCTGTCATGCACGTAAAATAAGTCGATTAGACAGAAACTACGGCGATATACCGCGAAACTCCCGACAAAAAGCGCATTAATTTGCATATTAGGACTTGCCCTGCAAGGTTGATCAATGTAGTCTTTCGGGCGAAACGGGCACACACAATTTTATCCCTATCGACTCACAGTTCTCGGAGAAAAGAACATATGAATACTAAACGATTTCTGAAAATTTCTGCTATCGCGGTAATGACAGCCGGATTTGCAGTTGGCTGTTCCACTACGGACGATCAGGTGGTTGAACCAACGGTAGATGAATGCTTGGGCGCGACTCCTGAAGTTAAAAATGCAATCTATGCTGCAAAGCTGAAAAACGCACGGGCTAGAAATTTGGGCTTCGAATGGCGCGAAACAGCTAAGATAATCGAAGCAGCTGAAAAAGCAGCCGCAGAATGCGATAACGTCAGAGCCAAAATTTTAGCCGACAAAGCAGAACAGGAAGCGTCAGACGCGATTGCTCAGTACCATGCTAGTCAGGAAACTGAAGAGCCAATGGTGGAAGAATCTATGTCACTTGGTACTTACCTGGTCGCTACCGGCGATAACCTGTGGAACATTGCGGGTCAGGACTCTGTATACGGTAATCCCTATCAATGGCCATTAATTTACAAAGCTAATTCAGGTCAGATCAACGACGCTGACTTGATTTACGCAGGCCAATCATTTGATATCCCCAAGGCTTCCGAAGGCGATGCAGCTGCTGCAGTAGAGCATGCGAAGACTCGTGGAGCATGGACAGTCGGTGAGACTGAGGCATCAGATCTGGATTATCTGGCGCAGTAAAACCTGGCTTTATAAAGCACTAAAAAGAAAAATTAAAAGCCCGCGTATGCGGGCTTTTTTTTGTCTAGTAAGTAGCGAAGGTTCCCGCTTATTCAGGCTTTGCCATTGTTATTTACTGCTCAGGCAAAAATTCTTGTTAATCTGCTGGTGAAGACTAATATTAAACTCAATGATTAAAACAAGTAGTCTTGAAAGAATTCTTGATCTCCTGGTAACACAGGAGATCGTCGAACAGGAAAAAGCGAGTATGATTTCCTCGCTGGTTTCTGCGCAGGATCGTAAAAATCTGCATCCAATAGAAATAATCGCTAATCGACAATGGGCGAACAAGTCAAAACCAGACCAGGTGATTACGCTGGATTTTCTAACCGACTGGTTAGCCGCTGAGTCTGGCCTGGAACGGTATTATTTCGACCCTCTAAAAATGGATGTTACTTCCTGCACCTCGATCATGTCTTACGCCTATGCATCGCGATTCAAGATTCTTGCAGTCAAGGTAAATCCCGAAGAGGTATTAATTGCGGTTACCGACCCCTTTAACACCGAGTGGAAAGATGAACTGGATCGTATTGTTGCTCGTCCTATAAGCACAGTATTGGCAAATCCGAAAGACCTTAATTCTTACCTGTTAGAGTTTTACAGTGTCAGCAAAGCGATGGACAACGCCGGTTCAAATCAGGGTCAATTGCCGAGCAATCTGCAAAACCTGGAACAATTGATTGAGCTAGGCAAACTTGGGACGGTCGATGCAGACGATCAACACATTGTTAGTATTGTTGACTGGTTAATGCAATATGCTTTCAATCAACGTGCCAGTGATATTCATATTGAACCGCGACGTGAACAGGGCAATGTGCGATTCAGAATAGACGGGGTGATGCATCAGGTCTACGAAATTCCAGCCAATATTACCTCCGCAGTAGTCAGTCGCATTAAAATTATGGGTCGACTGGATGTCGCGGAAAAGCGAAAGCCGCAGGATGGTCGCATTAAAACTCGCTCACCGGACGGTGTCGAAATTGAAATGAGATTATCGAGCATGCCCACAGCTTTCGGCGAAAAATTAGTGCTTAGGATTTTTGATCCGGAAGTGTTGGTAAAGAATTTTTCAGCACTGGGTTTTGAAAAAAGTGAATCCGAAATCTGGCATCAGATGATTAGCCAGCCACACGGCATCATTCTGGTTACCGGGCCTACCGGGTCGGGTAAGACAACAACCTTATATACCAGTTTGAAACATCTGGCGACGCCGGAAGTTAATGTTTGTTCAATCGAAGATCCGATTGAGCTGGTAGAACCCAGTTTCAATCAGATGCAGGTACAACACAATATAGATCTTGATTTCGCCAGTGGCGTTAAAACCCTGCTACGTCAGGATCCTGATATTATAATGGTAGGCGAAATACGCGACAGGGAAACCGCAGAAATGGCAGTTCAGGCTGCACTAACCGGTCATCTGGTACTTTCCACATTGCACACAAACGATGCGCCATCGGCGATTGCGAGGCTTACTGAAATCGGTGTACCACCTTATTTAATCAGTGCGACATTAATTGGGGTAGTAGCGCAAAGACTCGTGAGAACGCTGTGTCCACACTGTAAGAAAAGTAAGAATACCGACCAACACGAATGGGAAGCACTGATTAAACCCTGGACAACTTCCGCACCAGAATCAATTGCTATTGCAGAAGGTTGCCTGGAATGTCGGCAAACTGGATTCATAGGCCGTGTCGGAATTTATGAAATGATGTCGATTAATGATTCATTAAAACAGGAAATTAGTAGTGGGTCTGATTTGATTAAATTTAGAAAGACCGCTATTAAACAGGGCATGAAGCCGCTCAATTTGGCCGGCGCGCAAAAAGTGGCTAAAGGCGTGACAACAATTGAAGAAGTCCTGAAGGTGGCGCCTCCGCGTTACGATGGATAGCTATCGGCTGTGGACGAGTCCGATAACCGGTAAATATAGCTCTATTGTTTGAACCAACGTGCGTTAAGCGCCGAAATTACCTTATTAGGATATTTGTATTTGCCAAGGCTGCCGTTATAACGCGCTAGTGCCCTTGTCAAATTTCCCGACTCTATATCGAGGTAATAACGCAAAATTGTACAGCCCATGCGTAAATTGGTACGTATTCGAAACAGATTTTTGTCTGATATGCCGATTTCATCTAGCCAGAATGGCATAACCTGCATTAATCCGCGGGCACCCGATACCGATATAGCAAATTGATCAAATCGACTTTCGACCTCTATTAAGGCGAGCACCAGTTCCGGTGCCAGATTGGCGCGTGTCGCCTCGTAATGCAGTTGTTTTAATAGCGTTATACGGGTTTTAGTATTTTCGACGAAAGGCTCGAGTCGATTCGACATATCAACTAGCCAGACTTCGGCGTCAAATCGGTCATTAAATCCGACATCTGCCGAAATAGCCTCCTGTAATAAGCGGCGAAGTTCCGGATCATGCGTTTCGGAGGCATATACCGAGCCAGTTAATAACAATCCAGCTAGTGATAAAACACCGAGGATTGCAGATTTTATCGAAGTTAACTGCACGCCTGATTAAATAATTTATCGAGCAAGTCGGGTGACTCCGCCAGTGCAATGTCCTGTGCAGACTCGTCTCGACGTCCTTTATATTCAAACTGTTCAGAACCCAGCCCTCGATCGCTGAAAACAATGCGATGGGGTATGCCAATTAATTCCATGTCAGAAAATATGACACCTGGGCGCAAGGGGCGATCATCCAGTAGCACTTCGATTCCTCGATCGAGACAATCCTGGTAAAGATTGTCAGAAGCCTGTTTGACCGATTCTGATTTGTGATAGTTGATTGGACAGATAGCGAGTTGAAAGGGTGCTAGTGAATCGGGCCAAAAAATCCCACGATCATCATTGTTTTGCTCGATAGCCGCTGCTACTACGCGGGTTATGCCGATACCGTAGCAACCCATTGAGGGGGTTACTGACTTGCCGTTTTCATCGAGTACCGTCGCCTGCATCGCTTCGCTGTATTTTTCTCCGAGCTGAAATATGTGACCCACTTCAATCCCGCGTAATATTTTGAGCGAACCATTGCCATCGGGGCTAGGATCACCATCTTCAACATTTCGTATATCGGCGACTTCAGGTTCGTCGCAGTCGCGTCCCCAGTTAGCGTTAATATAGTGCTGGTCATCGCTATTAGCACCGCAAACGAAATCACCAAGCATAGCAGCGCTACGATCAACGAAAGTCTTTATATTCAACCCTATGGGGCCGATTGACCCAATATCGTTGCCCAGTACCGATTTAATTGTTTCCCTGTCAGCCAATCTTAACGGTGCGGTGACCCCCTCCAGCTTTTCGGCTTTGACCGCATTGAGTGTATGGTCGCCTCGTAACACCAGTGCTACCAATCCACCATCCTCACCGTCGACTACCAGGGTTTTTAAACATTTTTGAATTTTGATGGAATTTGATTTTACCAAATCCTCTATCGTATATAGTCCGGGGGTATCGATAGTCTTCATCGTTTCACCGGCTTCAGGACGAGTTGTTTCTGTTGCAATCGCTTCGGCCATTTCGATATTCGCTGCATACTGGCTTTGGTCGGAAAACGCGATGGCATCCTCACCGGAGTCTGCTAGCACATGAAACTCCTGCGAACCGCTACCGCCGATAGAACCGGAGTCGGCAGTTACCGCTCGATAGGCCAGGCCAAAGCGGTCGAAAATATTGCAATAGGCCTGGTGCATTATATCGTAGGATTTTTGCAGCGAAGCCTGGTCGAGATCGAATGAATAAGCGTCTTTCATGATAAATTCGCGTGAACGCATCACTCCGAATCGAGGCCTTATTTCATCACGAAATTTGGTCTGAATCTGGTAAAAGTTTATCGGTAACTGCTTATAGCTTCTGATGTCTCGTCTGAAAATGTCAGAAACCACTTCTTCGTGGGTAGGTCCGATGCAGTATTCTTTTTGATGACGATCTTTGAGTCGAAGCAATTCAGGCCCGAATTGATCCCAGCGACCTGATTCGCGCCATAGTTCGGCGGGTTGCACGGCAGGCATTAATACTTCGAGTGCTCCAGCCTTATCCATTTCCTCGCGGACAATTTTCTCTACCTTTCGTAATACGCGAATACCCAATGGCATCCAGCTATAGATTCCAGATGCCAGTCTGCGGATCAAACCGGCTCGGAGCATCAATTGATGGCTAATGACTTCGGCGTCAACCGGTGTCTCTTTTAGTGTTACGAGGTGGAAGCTGGATGCTTTCATAATCTTGTCAAATCAGAATCTGGAGGTAGTATTGTTGCCAGGCAATGGTTGACTGAACCGCTGACCCGCGAAATTCGGCGTATTATAAAGGAGAGTTGGATGAAATATTAATAAAACTCTGAATAATTCCAGAGTTTTGTGATGTAAAAAGATCCGAAACCAGGAGATGCCAACTACTGGCAATGCAATGCGACAGCTTTCTCGGCTATTCCCCGGCGTGTATTAATTTCTTCAGTTGTCATGTAACGTGTTGTTCCATCGGCCGACTTTAATCTGATACGGCTACTGCGCTTGATCACGTCTAAATCGTAGGTTGCTTCTTTACAGGCAATTTTTGCCTGGTCTTCCGGGAGTTTGGGTCGTTGCTGGTTATCACCTGCAGCAACCTTGGTGCCGTCGGTGCTGTTTCCGTCTCCTGAGCCCTGGGACGATAATCGCGGTAGTGCCTTGCCTGGGTTGCTCGGGGCTGACTGTACGCGTACCTGTTCGGTCTTGACCGAAATTGGTGGTGAATCACCGTAATAAATATTACCGTCCTCGTCGACCCACTTAAGGATTTCTCCTGCGAAAAGCGGGCTCGAAGTCAGTATTAACAGGTAAATGATATTCCTCATGTCTGTCCCTTTTTGCCTATAATCTAATAGTTTGCGAGCGAAAGTAAAAACTGTTATTAAGTATTATTATAAACCAGTTTGTATTTTTTTTATGAAGGAAATTTGTCGCAGTAATATGTCTCGTACACTGGAGTAGAGTGCATTAACAAACTCTATCGAGCACTATAAATATAATATATAATTAATTCCTGTTTTTTACCTGGTTGCCCAGCTCGATGAGTGATCGACGCCTGAAAGTATTCCACACCGTCGCTAAACTTTTGAGTTTTACCAAAGCCGCTGAAGCCTTGCATATGACTCAACCTGCAGTCACTTTTCAGGTTAGGCAGCTAGAAGAGTATTTTAATACACGCCTGTTTGATCGTACCCACAATAAGGTTAGTCTGACACCGACAGGCGAAAAAGTATCTGAGTTCGCTGATCGCATTTTCGATCTCTATACAGAAATGGAAAATTCGGTTCGCGATTTGACTGGAGAAATCAGTGGTGCCCTGACAATTGGTGCGAGTACTACGATCGCGGAATACATGCTACCTGCTTTACTCGGGGAATTTAAAAACCGCTATCCGGAAATTAATTTACGCCTAAAGGTTTCCAATTCGGATGGCATAGTAAAAATGGTAGAGCACAATGTGATCGATCTCGGTGTGGTGGAAGCGCCCGTATCAAACAAAAATCTAATCGTCGAAGTTTGTCATGATGATCACCTGGTAGTGGTGGCAGCACCCGATCACGAGTTGGTAAAAAGGGGCGGTACGGTTAGCCCAGCAGAGCTTAAACAATATCCCTTTGTTTGCCGCGAGGAAGGATCCGGCACTCGTGAAGTGATTATACAATACTTACTTGATGAAAATGTTAACCCGGCGGAAATGAATTACTGTCTCGAACTGGGCAGCCCAGAAGCCTTAAAAGGCGCAGTCGAAGCTGGTATGGGCATTTCAATTTTGTCGCGTTCTACGATCAGAAAAGAGCTAAAACTCAATACGCTGGCGGAGCTGCAACTGGATCCACCTCTGAGCCGTCCTTTTTCCTTCGTACGCCAGCGACAAAAATTTCGTGTGCGAATCATGGAAGAGTTACTCGAATTTGCGCATGCTTATTGTGACCGCAAAAAATGACGGCTAATCAAACTGGTTCCTAACATTTCGAGCATGGCGTGAAGAATCGAAACCGGGAACTAAATTCACTGATGTCCCAACTAGACCAGGAACATCAACAGGCCATCGTCGATTACGCGACTTTTCTAGTGCAGCAATATAATATTAAAACGCCGGTAATAGAGGGTCTAAAGCCGGAGGACATTGCTCGACCAGAACAGGAAACCGTAATAGCGGCGATTAAAAGATTGAAAAAAACTTATTACATGCTCGATTCGGATCTACTGCTTGATGTGACCTCGTCACTGATGGGGCAGCACATTTTACGCGGACGTGAGGCTTTAGCGGTGATTAACGAGTTACAGTCCGTGTTCCAGGCAAAATACGAGGAGTATCTTGATCGATGATCAATGTCTTAAAACAATGGTATCACCGTTATTTTACCGATCCTCAAACAGTAATATTTGCTTTTATATTGATATTTGGCTTTATGCTGATTGTAGTAATGAATGCGCATCTTATGCCCATTCTGATCGGAATTATTATCGCTTATCTTTTTGAAGGCCTAGTGATGAGGATGGGCCAGGTCAATCTGAATCGAACCATCGCTGCGAGTTTTGCTACCACTTTGATGATTGGCGCTATCCTACTCGCCTTATTTGTGTTGTTACCACTTTTATCAAAGCAGGTCAGTGAATTGTTTCGTGAGATGCCTTCGATGTTTACCAAAGGGCAGCAATTGCTGTCACAGTTGCCGCAACAGTATCCAGACTATGTATCGACCCAGCAAGTCGAAGAAATTATTAATTTTGTACGTACCGAAGTGACCTCTATGGGGCAGCGCGTAGTGAGTCTTTCGTTAGCCTCGGTAGTGGGGGTTATCACCTTCTTGGTGTATTTGATTCTACTACCTCTGATGGTGTTTTTCTTCCTCAAGGACAAGGAATTAATCTTAGGCTGGTTAGGCGACTTTCTACCCGATGAGCGTAGGATGGTTCGAGAAGTGTGGGCAGACCTGGACGTAAAAATTGCCAGTTATGTACGCGGCAAATTTATTGAAATTCTGGTTATCTGGATATCGAGTTATGTAGCGTTCGCGTTAATGGGACTTAATTATGCCATGTTGCTTAGCCTACTTGTCGGGCTATCAGTAATAATACCTTACGTTGGTGCCACGGTAGTCACTATTCCTGTAGCCCTGATTGCTTTTTCACAATGGGGGGTGACTACCGAATTTGGCTATCTGATGCTCGCTTACGCTTTCATTCAATTTCTTGATGGTAATCTTTTGGTGCCTCTACTTTTTTCTGAAGTGGTCAACTTGCATCCGATTGCAATCATCGTTGCGGTGGTATTCTTTGGCAGCCTGTGGGGTATTTGGGGGGTATTTTTTGCGATCCCACTGGCGACCTTGATACAGGCTGTCATAAAAGCCTGGCCCTCCCATGAAATTGCCGTAGAGTAAGAATCGGCCCAATTCAGTTTTAAATACCAATTACCATAATGTATCTATAACAAGTACTCCTTCAATGATCTATCTTAGGATGCAGAGCGTCCCAAATTGGCCAAGGCACCAAAAGTAGGCGCTTTAGGCGACGCGGCATTGGCCAATTTGGGGCGCTCCCTCCGGGCCAGTCAGGAAACGGTCATCTGCGTTGTCGCCTAAAGCGCCTACTCTTGGTGTGCTCCCTTGAATTAACTACGGCTAGCCCTGCGGTCGCACGCCTAGCAGCTAACCGCTTCCTGACTGGCTGCATCCTATGATATCTCATTGAAGGAGTACTCACAGTTAATTGATTAACTATATGCGAATACAATCGCTTGTACATTGATACCAGTCTTTATAACATACGCGGCTTATTTGTATTTAAGCAGCACAGAGGTGCGCAATGTTCGAAGGTAGTCTAGTGGCGTTGGTAACGCCGATGTTAAGCGATGGTTCGATCGATTACAGCAATCTAGAGGCGTTAATCGATTTTCACGTCAAACAGGGCACCAATGCATTAGTAATCGCCGGTACTACGGGTGAGTCGGCGACGCTGACGGCAGAAGAACACTGTGAGTTGCTGAGCCGGAGCTACGAAATTATTAATCAACGTTTGCCGATGATAGCTGGCACCGGCGCCAATTCAACCGCTGAGGCAATTGAATTGACAAAATGCGCCAAAAAAGCAAATGCCGAGGCAAGTTTACTGGTAACGCCTTATTATAATAAACCAACCCAAAAAGGCCTTATATTACACCATCAGGCGATTGCTGACGCAGTCGACATTCCACAAATTTTATATAATGTACCCGGGCGTACCGCATGTGATATGCAGGCCGAGACCGTTGGCGAGCTTGCAAAAGTGCGCAACATTGTTGGTATTAAAGAGGCAACTGGAAGCATGGGGCGACTCGCGGATATTAAAAAACTGGTGAGCAACGATTTTGCTCTGTTGACAGGCGACGATTCAACTACCTGCGAATTTATCCTGAATGGCGGCCACGGTGCGATTTCGGTTACCGCCAATGTGGTGCCCGCAAATATGGCGGCTATGTGCCGACTAGCTTTTGAAGGTAAAGAGGTGGAGGCGCGCCGCGCTGATGCGGAAATTGCCGATCTACACCGCCTGTTATTTGTTGAGTCGAACCCGATACCTGTAAAATGGGCAGTATCACAAATGGGTTTTGGCGAGATCAATTTACGTTTACCGATGACAGTGCTTGCGGAAGAGTATCAGCAACCGTTACGCGAGGCCTTAGTCGCCAGCGGGGTATTATGAAATTACCCGTTGCGACACTGTTAACTTTCGCAGCAATTAGTCTAACGGCCTGTGGCGGTCCCTCCGCTGATCTGGAGTATCTCGATAGTCGCGTATTGCCCGATCTTGAAATTCCACCCGATTTGACACAGGTTAATGTCGATAGTGATTTTGCGCTACCGGCAATATTTTCGGCTGATGGTGCGGAATCAGGAAATGGTATCCCCGTGTTGGCCAGCGTTGATTCGATTAATCTGGAGGGACATAGTGATTATTACTGGTTATCAATTGACGAACCTGTGGCTAACCTTTATCAGCTGGTGAAGGATTTTTGGGCTTCGGAAGGCTTTACACTGGTAATGGATGAGCCGGTGATTGGCATCATGAAAACGGATTGGGTTTTCAGTGAAGAAGG
>CAXMRQ010000129.1:0-7539 GCA_964196115.1 uncultured Gammaproteobacteria bacterium | reverse complement strand
GGTGTTCCGGGCAGATCGCGATTCTACCTGAAACAGAGCATTAGTTGTTGGGATTTTGTAATAGCTATGCAGGTAGTTAATACAGGTAGGGTCGAATTTATTCGACCAATTATTACGACCTACCCGATCAGTGGTAGAGTAGATTAGTCATCTAAACCTCAAAATCCCCTGCAAAATGCTACGCAGAGATACCCGAAGCGTTTCGGCCTTTTTAATGTCATAACTCCAGGGCGCTGTTTCCTGCATGTAGTTACATTGTGCCAGTTCCATCTGTATCGCGTGATAACCCTCTTGCGGTCGGCCATGGTGGCGTGTTGTCCAGCCACCTTTAAATCTACCGTTGATGACATGAGAGTAATCGGTTTCTTCAGCGCAAATTTTTTCAACTATCGTTTCAATCTCAGAGTTACAGGACTCACCTCTATTCGTACCGATATTAAAATCAGGCAGTTTGCCGTCAAACAAATAAGGCACTTCAGAACGTATTGAATGGCAGTCGTAAAGAATCACATAGCCGTGTCGTTGATGAACACGCTCGAGCTGCTCGGTTAAAATATGATGATAAGGCTGGTGATATTGCAGCTGGCGTTGTTCTGTCTCGTCAACCGAAGGCTCCTCGCCTGGAAGGTATATAGTTGTGCCATCAAATGTAGTTGTAGGGCACAGGCTTGTTGTGTTTTGACCGGGATAAAGTGACTGGTCCGATGGGTCTCTATTCACGTCGATGACATAACGATGAACCGGGGTGCTGACTATCGTAACGTCTTCGAGCAGTTCATCGTAGAGTCGAGTAATATGCCAGTCGGTATCTTCGATTGCCTGTCCGACCTGATTTAATCGCGACAATATTTTGCCAGGAATTTCAGTTCCACCATGTGGCTGGGCCAGCACCAGTGGGCTACTACCCTCGGTTAGGTTAATTTTCATTGTGGCAGTAGCTCGGGTAAAAGGTGGCTATTATTTAATGGGGATATATCTAATGTGGATAGAATATCTCGGTTCATCACCATATTTTTCACTGTGGCAATATCGTCGGCCATATATCGGTCATCTTCCAGGCGCTCTACCTGGCCACGCACTTTTTGAATGACTTTAATCAGCGCTGGGCTGGTTTCTATGGGTGCTCTAAATTCAATACCCTGTACGCCACAGAGTAACTCAATGGCAATAATATTCGCCAGATTGTGATTCATCGAATCGAGCCGACGCGCCGCGTGGCAAGCCATAGACACGTGGTCTTCCTGATTGGCGCTGGTTGGTGTTGAATCGATAGAGCAGGGCGTAGCCTTTTGTTTGTTTTCCGCCATCAATGCCGCCGAAGTCACTTCGGCGATCATAAAGCCAGAATTTAAACCAGGGTTTGGAGACAAAAAAGCAGGTAAACCAAAATTTTGTACCGGGTCGACGATAATCGAAATACGCCGCTCAGTGATCGACCCAATCTCAGCTATCGCCAGCGCCATCTGGTCGGCGGCAAACGCAACCGGTTCGGCGTGGAAGTTGCCGCCGTATAAAATGGAACCGTCTTCGATGACCACTATCGGATTGTCGGTTACCGCATTAGCCTCTATCTGTAAAGTGTGAGCTACCTGACGAAACAGATCGAGGCATGCACCCATTACCTGCGGCTGGCATCGAATACTATAGGGGTCCTGAACACGTTCATCATCGTCACGATGTGATTCGCGAATGACTGACCCATCAAGAAGGGCACGTAACGAAGCTGCCGCATCAATCTGACCCTTTAAACCGCGAAGCGCATGTATCTCCGGTCTGAACGGGGCCGTCGAATCCATCAGCGCATCGGTGGCAATCGCGCCCGATATCAATGCCGTTTGCGCGAGATTCCAGCTATCAAATAAAGCACCGAGTGAGAGAGCAGTTGATACCTGAGTGCCATTGATTAATCCCAGGCCTTCTTTTGCGCTTAGTTCGACAGGATGAAGTCCAGCCCTGTGTAACGCTTCGGCTGCGGGCATAGATTCGCCGCGAAAAATAACCTGGCCTTCACCGATAACCGCCGCTGTCATATGCGCGAGCGGGGCGAGGTCGCCGGAGGCACCGACCGAGCCCTGGCCCGGAATTACCGGCATAATGTCGTTTTGTACCAAGGCTTCGAGTTGTTTGACTACCTGCCAGCGTACACCCGAGGCACCACGCCCTAGTGACAGAATTTTTAAGCAAATAATCAAGCGTACAATATTCGGCGACAGTGGATCGCCGACCCCACAACAATGCGACAGGATTAAATTGCGTTGTAACTGAGCGGTTTGTGATGCAGGTATGCGCGTGCTGGCGAGTTTGCCGAAACCTGTGTTGATGCCATAAACTGCGGTGTCTCCAGCAGCTGCCTTTTCGACAATTGCGGCGGCGGCATCGACACGAGTTTTACAGCTCTCATCGAGGCGAATTTCCAGCGTTTCGCGGTAAATCGAACGTAGTTCGTCTAGCGTCGCAAGTCCTGGTTTGAGTATTAATGTTTTGCTCATGGCTTTTTGTCTTCACTTATTGTATTTGGGTAAGTTGGCCTAGGAGTCTGTCGGACTTAGGATAAATCTACTGCGGAAAAGCCATTTTGGCCAGATTTTCCTATCCATTTCGTTGAATATGAATAACTATTCGCCTCAATCGATAGAAAAACCTGACTCAAAATGACTTTTCCTCGACAATTGCTCCTGCATTGCCTAAGGGCACCTACTGTTGGTGTTCTACTACCGTACATCCGTACATATCGCTACGATTACCTAAGTCCGACAGACTCCTAGCTGGCCAGTTGATCGATAGTTTGTCTATATTTAGTCGCTACGGCTTCTTCGTTGGCATGAACGCCCTGGTCGATCACTTTTCCCCCACCCACATAAACCGTGTCGACCATATTCTCGTTACCGGAAAATACCCAGCTATCGAGCAGGTCGTTCTCGCTACGGCCGTAAAGCCGGGGATGTTTGTCGTTTACAATTACTAGATCAGCTCGGTAGCCTGATTCAATTTTGCCTATCTTGCGGCCACAGGCCATCGCACCGCCCTGAAGTGCGCCATCGATCAAATTGCGTCCGGTGTTAGTATTCCTGGCTGAAACTAAAACGTTTCGACTACGCGTGATCAGGCGTTGTCCGTATTCAAGCCAGCGTAGCTCTTCAATCGGGTCAATCGATATGTGGCTGTCGGAGCCTATCGCCCAGTGACCATTGTGTCTGGCATATTCGATTGCGTTAAAAAAGCCGTCACCCAAATTTGCTTCGGTGCTTGGGCACAGGCCGGCAACACAGCCACTTTTTGCCATAGCCTGAGTTTCGCTGTCGGTTATGTGGGTGGCATGGATCAGGCACCACTGCCGATTCACTTCGAAACGATTAAATAACCATTCCACCGGTCGTTGACCGGACCAGGCCAAACAGTCGTCGACCTCTTTGATTTGTTCGGCGATATGAATGTGAATCGCCGCCAGATTATCGATACCGAGCGAGTTGATTACATCGCTGAGCAATTCCTGGCTAATCGCACGTAGAGAATGTGGTGCAATGCCGACCGAAGTATTTGCATCGGAACTAGACTCGGCCTGTAGTGCTTCGACAATATGCACGAAGCCAGCGCTGTCGTTTAAAAATCGTCTTTGACCCGAAATAGCCGCCGAACTACCAAAGCCGCCATATTGGTATAGAACTGGCAACGCGGTGAAGCCGAGACCGACTTCTTTAGCGGCCTGCATACATTGCAGGCTCATTTCTGCGCGATTATCATAAGCGGTACCGTCCAGATTATGATGAAGATACTGGAACTCGCCGACGCAGGTATAACCGGCCTTTAACATCTCCAGATAAAGCTGTGCCGCAATATGATGCAAATGCTCGGGCTGGATGCGTTCGAGGTAGTGATACATCACCTTGCGCCAGGTCCAGAAACTATCTTTGGCGCTATCAATGGACTCACCCGCGCGTTCTCCGAGGCCCGACATTGCGCGTTGATGGGCGTGCGAATGTACATTTGGAATGCCCGGAACAATAACGCCGTAACACTCGCCCGACTGGTAAGGAGTGTCGGCAGTGACCTGTTCGATATTGCCAGACGCGTCGATTGTTATTTCAACTGAGTTTGCCCATCCGTCAGCGAGTAAAGCCGATTTGGCCCAGATTTTTTGAGTCATGCCTATTTCCCGCAATTTCCCGCGATTAATTTCCCGAAAATATTTGAAATATTTATTTAGGCAGCTTTTATTAGCCTGGAAATTTCATAAATCTGCGCGAAGATCGCGCAGTATATTGATTTCACGAGGAAATATCCGAAGAAGTCTCGTATCAATGATTCCGAGCGACTGAGGATATATTTCTTGTGGGATCATTAGACAAGTGAGATTGTGCATGATTTATGAATTTTCCGGGTTAAGAGGCGCTTGCAATACCTGAGGATAAAAGTAACATACATGTATATACAAGTATAGTAATCTAATTTAAATGATCCAAACGCTATTCATTAATGCACGCCTTGCCACGCTAAGTGGGGATAGTGGCTATGCTATTCTGGACGATGCCGCGTTGCTGGTAGAGGGTGACAAGATCAGCTGGACAGGCTCGATGGCCGACAGGCCTGTGGTTGACGATACAATGCAAATAGACTGTCGTCACCGTCTGGTAACACCTGGCCTGATTGATTGCCACACGCATCTTGTATATGGCGGCGAGCGCGCGGATGAATTTGAATTGCGACTCGAAGGCGCGAGTTACCAGGAGATTTCAAAAAAAGGTGGTGGTATCGTATCGACGGTTAAAGCAACTCGCGCGGCTAGCGAGGATGACTTGCTGCAAACTGCCAAAACCCGCCTGGCGCAATTTATCGACGAAGGTGTCACCACGATTGAAATCAAATCGGGCTATGGGCTCGATTGTGAAAACGAAATCAAAATGTTGCGAGTGGCGAAAAGGCTGGGGGAAATTTATCCGATTCGAGTTCTGAAGACATTTCTCGGCGCACACGCACTGCCAGCCGAATTTGAAAATCGAAGCGATGACTATATCAACCAGGTTTGTGGCGAAATGCTACCTAAAGCGCATGCCGAAGGCCTGGTTGACGCCGTCGATGTGTTTATCGAGTCAATCGCCTTTGATGTCGCGCAAGCTGAAAAAGTTTTCGATACTGCTTTATCGCTCGGCATTCCGATAAAAGCGCATGCCGAACAGTTATCTGACCTGGGTGGTGCGGTTATGGCATCTAAGCGCGGCGCTTTGTCAGTGGATCATATCGAATACCTCGCCGAGTCAGATGTCGCCATACTGGCTGAAAATAATTCTGTCGCCGTGCTGTTACCCGGTGCCTTTTATGTGTTGCGCGAAACGCAAATGCCGCCGGTTAAAGCTTTACGCGAACACGGGGTGCCGATGGCAATTGCCAGTGATGCTAATCCGGGCAGCTCACCGATTCATTCTATTTTGTTAATCATGAATATGGCCTGCACCTTGTTTAGACTAACCCCCGCAGAAGCTTTACGCGGTGTCACCATTAATGCCGCAAAAGCGCTCGGTCTTGAAAGTAACATTGGTTCGCTAGAAATAGGCAAGCAGGCCGATCTAGTGATCTGGAATCTAGACAAACCCGCGATGCTTGCCTATCAAATAGGCCTGAATCCCTGTGTGGCGGTGATGCAGGCAGGGCGTTGGCGTAAGCAGCTGGAGGCCGTTGGATGAACGCTATTTTGCAAAGTTTCGAAAATATCGATAAGGCTGCACCCGAGCCCATTTACGCGCAAATCAAAAAAACCATTCAGAAAAAAATTCGTAGCAATGAATGGCTGGCGGGGCAAAAATTACCATCCGAAAATGATTTGGTTGTCGCACTCGGTGTCAGCCGCATGACCATAAATCGTGCCCTACGGGAGCTAACCCAGGATGGATTGATCAACCGTGTGCATGGCCTGGGTTCGTTTGTCGCGGAAACACCACGCCATGCCAGCCTGATCGAGCTGAAAGATATAGCGCTGGAAGTCGCAGGCAATGGTAAACGCCATAGTTCGAAAGTTTTAGTGCTGGATAATCGCGTTGCGAGTCCCGAGATTGCACTTTTAATGCAGGTAGCGGCCGATTCGAAATTGTTTTATCTCAGCGCGGTTCATTTTCAGGACGATTTGCCAATACAAATGGAATCTCGATTTGTAAATCCCCTGATCGTGCCTGATTTCATCAATCAGGATTATAGTCAAAAAACATCGACCGCTTATTTGCTCAGCCAGTTTCAGCCCGAAGAAATGGAACACATAGTGCGCGCTATAATACCCAAAAAACTTGTACGTAAAAACTTGTTAGTCGAAGCGGACGAGCCCTGTCTGCAACTCACCAGACGTACCTGGAAAAATGATCAGATTATCACCCACGTGACATTAACCTACCCCGGCAGCCGTTATGACCTCGGAGCACGTTATGCCACCACTGATTTTCAACTGCGCTCATAAAGCGCTAAGCCTGAGGATAGAAACATGCCTTTAGATCGTACCGATACAACTCGTAAGATTCGCGCGCCACGTGGAACTGAATTAACCTGTAAAAGCTGGTTAACCGAAGCCCCCTATCGCATGATCCAGAATAATCTGGACGCCGAAGTTGCAGAAAAACCCGAGCAACTGATTGTCTACGGCGGCATCGGGCGCGCCGCTCGAAACTGGGAATGTTATGACAAGATACTCGAATGCCTCAAAGACCTCGAAGACGACGAAAGTCTTTTGATTCAATCGGGAAAGCCGGTTGGTGTTTTCAAAACTCATAAAGACGCCCCGCGTGTGTTAATCGCCAATTCCAATCTGGTACCGGCCTGGTCAAACTGGGAGCATTTCAATGAACTGGATCGCAAAGGCTTGATGATGTATGGGCAAATGACCGCAGGGTCGTGGATATATATTGGTAGCCAGGGCATCGTACAAGGCACTTACGAAACCTTTGTTGAAGCCGGTCGCCAGCATTTCGATGGCGATACCCGTGGCAAATGGATCGTTACGTCGGGGCTTGGTGGCATGGGTGGCGCGCAGCCGCTTGCGGCGACGATGGCGGGTTTTTGCATACTGTGTATCGAGTGTGAAGAAAGCCGTATCGATTTCCGCCTACGTACTAAATATCTGGATAAAAAAGCCGCGACACTCGATGAAGCCCTGCAAATGATCGACACCGCCTGTGCTAACGGAGAGGCAATTTCAGTCGGTCTGCTCGGTAATGGCGGCGAAATTTTGCCCGAGCTGGTGAAACGTGGTGTTAAACCCGATCTGGTCACCGACCAAACCTCAGCGCACGACCCGGTCAATGGTTATTTACCAATCGGCTGGAGCATGGAGCAATGGACCATGAAACGCAGTACCGATCCTGAACTGGTAGCCAGCGAAGCGAGAAAATCGATGGTGGTACACGTACAGGCAATGCTCGATTTTCATAACCAGGGCATCCCCACGGTAGATTATGGAAACAATATCCGCCAGGAGGCTTTTAACCTCGGACTTAAAAATGCGTTCGACTTCCCCGGCTTTGTGCCGGCCTATATTCGACCACTATTTTGCCGCGGCGTGGG
>CAXMRQ010000128.1:0-8480 GCA_964196115.1 uncultured Gammaproteobacteria bacterium | reverse complement strand
CGAAATAGGCAGCGATGCGCCCAGCCCGCGCATATTCGGACAATGAACAAATACGCTCACCAAGATTTGTGGCCGCCTGGTCAAGCGTGGGTTGATCAAGTCCGGCACGCAAATTTCGATTGCGTTTTCTCAGTTTGTTTGCAGAGTATTCCATCGACTTCAATCATCTTCAAAATTCATCAATCATACCCTGATCATTCTGAAAAACGTACCAAAACACTATGCTCTGGCCTTCTGAATATGTTCGTCGGTTAATTCCAGTATCCAGTCCTTGAAGGCCTGTACTGATGGATTTTTCAAATGCGCCTGCGGACAGACGATATAGTAGGCGAATTCATTCACCAGGGTGATATCAAATGGTTTGATCAACCGACCCGATTCGAGCAGATCCTGCACAAAGGTTGTCGAACCTAGTGCAACCCCCTGACCGTCAACCACAGCCTGGATCAATACATTGGTATCGTCAATTATGGTGCCCTTGTTAGCATCAATCTCTTCAATGTTAGCCAACTTCAGCCAGTCAGCCCAGCACTGGTAGTCGGCATCGTGCAACAAGGTGTAATACTTCAGGTTATTAATGTCGCTCAACGGTTTGTCATTTGACATAAATGTCGGCGTACAAACTGGAAAGAAATCGAGACTTAAAATAGATTCGGCCACGACACCAGGCCATTCACCCTTGCCGTAAGTGACCGCAATGTCGATTTCTTCACGTTCGAAATCAACCGGCGGATGCGCATGGTATAGACAAAGGTCGATTTCAGGATACTGCAACCAGAAGTACTTTAGTCTGGGAGAAAGCCACTTCGCGGCAAACGACGGTGCCAGTCGCACGCTAACCATCTTGCTTGCTGGTTCCTGACTGACCGCACCAATCGCATTGGATACTTTGTCGAAAGCCTCGATGACTTCAGGTAATAGCTCCTTACCCTGTTCGGTCAGCACAAGTTTTCGTGGATATCGCACAAACAGCGTCACACCGAGATATTCTTCGATAACCTTAATCTGGTGGCTCACGGCTGCCTGGGTAACATTGAGTTCCTGAGCCGCTCGCGTAAAGCTTAACAGACGACCTGCAGCTTCAAAATTCTTCAAACTATTTAACGGCGGTAAACGACGGGCCATCAGGCATCTCACAGATTATAAAATCTAATGCATACTATAAAAAATAATCGTTTGAATCCATTATTTTGTGCGATCAAAATGCGATTTGTTATTCACCGCTCGTATGAATCGGTCACAGTTGAGGAATTATAATATGGGAAGACGATCTGGTGGCAGGCAAGCCAAAATTGCGCTACGAAAAGCAGCTCTTGCTGATGATTTAAAACCGGTTCATGCCGGTGAAGTCGGCGGTCAATACAGACCCCTGAAAGACGTTGATATCAAAGCGATTGACGATACTGTGTTTAAGATTCTTGAGGAAGTTGGCTTCGCCCAGGCGACCCCACACTGTATTGAGGTTTGTACCGCCATCGGTGGGATTTACGGAGAAGACGAACGACTCAGATTCCCGCGCGCGGTAGTCGAAGACGCAATGGCTAAATGCCTTCGCAATCTCACACTGTATGGGCAGGACCCGAAACACGACCTGCATTTAAGTGGTCAAAAAGTACATTTCTCTACCGCCGGCGCCGCGGTTATGATCGCCGACCCACAGAATAACGAATACCGCGAATCTACCGCACAGGACCTGTACGACATGGCCCGTATTGCCGACAAGTGCGACAACATTCACATGTTCCAGCGTACTTGTGTGCTACGCGATATCACCGATAACCATGCAATGGATATCAATACTACTTATAACTCAGTAGCAGGTACTACCAAGCATGTCGGCGCAAGCTGGACCGAGGTTCACCACCTCGAAGACACGCTGAAAATGCTGCATATCATTGCCGGTGGCGAAGATAAATGGCGTGAACGTCCGTTTGTCAGCATCTCCTGTTGCCATGTGGTGCCGCCGATGAAATTTACCGAAGAAGCACTTGGTTGCATTAAGGTGGCTGTCGAAGGGGGCATGCCGGTGTTATTACTATCGGCCGGACAGTCCGGCGCCACCTCTCCCGCTTGTTTGGCCGGTGCCGTGGCCCAGGCCTGGGCCGAATGCCTCGGTGGTCTGGCTTATGTTAATGCAATCAAACCCGGAGCCCCGGCAATACTCGGCACCTGGCCGTTTGTGTCCGATCTACGCACTGGCGCAATGAGCGGCGGTTCTCCCGAACAGGCGATTCTGTCCTCCGCCTGTGCGCAAATGGGTAACTTTTATGACTTGCCGACCGGTACTGCCTGCGGTATGTCAGACTCCAAGTTTCCAGACTTTCAGGGTGGCGCTGAGCGTGCTTACACCACTGCCTGTGTGGCGACTTCTGGCGCCAACGTCATTTACGAATCCGCTGGTATGTACGCCAGTCTGCTCGGGACCTGCCCCGAGTCATTATTGATTGATAACGATATTCTCGGTGCCGCCTTGAGGATAACACGGGGTATTGAAGTCAACGAAGAAACCCTGAGTTTTGAAGTGTTGAAAGATGTCTGTCTCGGTAACAAGGGACATTATCTCGGTGCCGGGCAAACACTTGAGGTGATGCAAACAGAATATATTTATCCAGAATTCGGTGATCGCTCAAGCCCTAACGAGTGGATCGAACAGGGCAAGCCGGTTATCCTCGAAAAAGCGATTGCCCGGCGGAATGAAATTTTAAGCAATTACCACCCGACCCATATCAGTGACGAGATTGACCTCAAGGTTCGTGAGCAATTTCCTATTTTTTTGCCCCGCGAGGCTTTCGGTCGTACCGGTTAATTCGTTGTAGAATGGCTATAAATTATCTCTTTTAAATATTAAGGTTAGCGTATGAAAAGTCATGCAAGAGTCGTCATCATCGGTGGTGGTTCACTCGGTGTAAATTTGCTCTACCACCTCACTAAAGAAGGCTGGACCGATATCGCATTGGTTGAAAAAGGCGAGCTAACCAGCGGCTCGACCTGGCACGCTGCGGGTTTATGCGGCAACTTCATCGGCAACATGACGGTATCGCAGATCCACAACTATACGATCAAACTTTATAACGAAATTCTGCCGCAGGAAACCGGGATGACTTCGTCGTTTCACCAAACCGGCAGCATTCGAGTCGGCTTCAGCAAGGTCGAAGAAGAATGGTTTCGTAATCTCGAAAGTCGTGCTAAAAACGTCGGCTTCGAATTCAATATCATCAGTAAGGACGAAGCGCGTAAGCTCAACCCATTGATGAATTTTGATAAAGCGCGGGTGATCGCCAGCACACCGAACGATGGTCATGTCGACCCGACTTCCGTGGTCATGCCATTATCTAAACTGGCGCGCGACAATGGCGCTGAAGTTAATCGCTTCACCCGCGTTACCGAAATCAACGCACTAGCCTCTGGCGAATGGGAGGTAGTCACCGACAAGGGCACGATTGTTGCTGAGCATGTGGTCAATGCCGCTGGTTGTTTTGCTCGCGAGGTCGGTGCGATGGTCGGGGCGAATATTCCATTAACCAATCTGGAACATCAATACCTGGTAACCGAAACCCACCCTGATATTGAAGCACTGGACTGGGAATTACCGGTTTGCAGAGACTCGTATAGCTCCGCCTATATCCGCCAGGAGGGAATGGGATTTCTGGTCGGCCCTTATGAAATGTGGGGTTCCAAACCCTGGGCGCTGAGTGGCATGGACTGGAATTTCGACCGCGAACTATTTGAGCCCGATGTCGATCGGTTAATGCCGTTTCTTCAGCGATGCTTTGAACTGACGCCAAAATTTGAAGAAGTTGGCGTTAAGACAATAGTAAACGGTCCGATTACGCATACACCGGATGACAACATTCTCACCGGACCGCAGGCGGGCCTGACAAACTTTTGGAATCTGTGTGGCGCTAGTATTGGTATCGCGCAGGGTGGCATCGGCAAATACCTGGCGCAATGGATGGTGCACGGTCAAACCGAAATCAATATGGCGCCACTGGATTGCCGTCGTTTCGGTGACTGGGCGGATAAAAAGTACTGCACCATCAAAGCCATCGAGTCGTACGAAGCGATGTACGCGGCAGGCGCACCAAACGATAATCGCCCGCATGGTCGGCCGATACGCACCAGTCCACTGTACGCACGCCTGCTGGAAAAAGGTTGTATCCACGGTGCGGTACAGGGTTACGAAAAAGCACTGTGGTTTAAAACCGACACGGGGCAACGCGAAAGCCTGACCTGGGCGCACAGCGAAGCTCACGAGATAGTCGGCGAGGAATGCCGGGCAACACGCGATGCCGCAGGTATCATCGATTTATCGGGATCAGCCAAGTACGAAATCCGTGGCAAAGATGCCTTCGCCTTTATCGATCATCTGTCCTGTAACAAACTACCGGCAAAAGACGGTCGCATCGGTCTCAGTCTGTTTCATGCGCCGAATGGTGGCATTATGTGCGAGATGTCAATTACTCGCCTGGCCGAGGATCACTACTACCTGGTATCGGCAATCGGTTCCGAGCACAAAGATTTGCACTGGATGCAGCAAAACGTCGGCGATTTCGATGTTAGCATCGACAATGTTACCGACGACATCAGCTCACTTCTGCTGACCGGCCCGAATTCGCGTGACATTTTGCAGCAAATGACCGAAGAAGACCTGTCGAACGCAGCCTTCCCCTGGTTATGCGCCAGAAGCATTCAGATCGATAGTGCCATGGTACGTGTGATACGGGTTTCCTACGCCGGAGAGCTGGGTTACGAGCTGCATATGCCGTCCTATCAGTTGTTATCCATTTACGATTCGATTTGCCGTAACGGTGAAGATCACGGTCTACGCGATTTCGCTGGTTACGCCTTTAATTCGATGCGTATGGAAAAAATGTATCGAGCCTACGGTGGAGAATTTACCGAAGAAATCAGTGGCCTCGAGGCAGGCATGGATCGATTCATCGACACCAGTCGAGATTTTATCGGTTGTAAAAATATCAAAAAACGACAGGCAGAAGGCAATCCCGCTATACAGCTAGCCTATCTTTTGTTTGACGATGATATTGCCTGTGAATGCTACGGCAATGAAGCGGTTTATCATAATGGGGAGTTAATCGGCCTTACCACTAGTGGTGCTTACGGTCATCGTATTGGCAAGAGCCTGGCGTTTGCTTACATTAAGCCTGAACTGGTGATGCAGGATCTTGAAGTGACCATCGATACATCGGTTGGCACTCGCGCCGCGCATCTCGAAATGGATGCTGCCTACGATGCGTCTAATGAAAAATTGCGTAGCTAGTATCAGAAAATAGTCATTCCTGGGCTGGTAGAAACTTTAAAATGAGCTTAACTAATGTCAGACAAAACATTTCCTGAAAGCGCCGAAGTCGTCATCATCGGTGGCGGCATCGAAGGCTGCTCAATCGCCTACCACCTGGCCAAACGCGGCGTCACCAGTGTCGTAGTGCTCGAACGTAAGCAGCTTACCTGCGGCACCACCTGGCATGCGGCCGGACTGGTGAGCATGCTGTGGCCAACCCCTACCCTGACCAATCTCGCCAAATATAGTCACGAACTGTATGCCTCACTCGAAGCCGAGACTGGTCAGGCTACCGGATATCGTCGCATAGGCAGTATTTCAGTGGCACGAACCAGTGAACGCCTGGAAGAGCTGCAACGCACCGCATCGATGGCTGCGGTGTTTGGCGTCGAGTCGGAATTCATCGACAATGCAAAAGTCGAAGAACTCTACCCCGGTATTAATACCGAGGGTGTAATCGGCGCGCTTTACATCGAAAAAGACGGCCAGACCAACCCGATTGATACCACCATGGCGCTTGCCAAAGGGGCACGCAATCAGGGTGTGAAAATATTTGAAAATACCAAAGCCGATGAAATCATTACCGAAAATGGCGCATCGGTCGGCGTTAAAACCAGCAAGGGCGAAATTCGTGCCGGTAAAGTTGTACTCGCGGCGGGCCTCTGGTCACGCGATATTGCAGCCACCATCGGCGTCGATTTGCCACTCTATGCCTGCGAGCATTTTTATGTCGTTACCGACGAGATCGAAGGTTTAAGCAAACGACCGGTACTACGTGATTTCGACAAGGGTATTTATTTTAAAGAAGACGCTGGCAAGATGCTGGTCGGCTGGTTTGAAAAAAATGCCATCGGTTGCCCTATGAGCAAGATTAGTGAGGATTTCAGTTTTGACCAGTTCGAGGTCGACATGGATCACATCGAACCGAATCTAATTGGTGGCATGGAAACCTTTCCGGCATTTGGTGAGGCTGGGATTCGTACCTTTTTCAATGGTCCGGAAAGCTTTACAAACGATAATCTGCACCTGCTCGGTCCGACGCCCGAAGTTGATAATTTTTATGTCGCCTGCGGCCTAAATTCGAAAGGCATCGGCGCTGGTGGCGGATTAGGCAAGTTGATGGCGGACTGGATTATTGATGGTTATCCTTCGGGCGATGTATGGGAATGTGACGTACGCCGTACGCATCCAGTACAACGTACACAATCCTATGTCGAGGCGCGAATCCCCGAAGCGCTGGGTCATGCCTACGATATGCACTGGCCTTTTTATCAGTATAAATCTGCCCGCGATTTGATGCTGTCACCATTACACCAGACTCTGCACGATCAGGGTGCCTGTTTCGGCGAGGTCAGCGGTTATGAAAGGCCTAACTGGTTTGCACGTGACGGCGCAGAAGCAAAATACCAGTACAGCTATAAACGCCAGAACTGGTTTGAGTTCTACGCGCAGGAACATCTTGCCGTAAGAGAATCACTAGGGTTATTCGATATGTCTTCGTTCGCTAAATTCGAAGTCAGCGGAGCCGATGCACAAGCCGCATTGCAATATATTTCAGCCAGCGATATGAACGTCGAAACCGGCAAGGTGGTCTACACCCAATGGCTTGACGAGCGTGGTGGAATTAACGCAGATTTATCCATAACAAAGATCGCCGAGCAGCGATTCTGGGTAGTCACCAGCATCGGTTCATATAATCGCGACTGGTGGCATCTTAAACAGAATTTAAGCGGTGATGTGGCGCTCACCGACGTCAGCCAGCAATGGGCCTGCTTATCGCTACAGGGGCCGAATGCACGTAAAGCACTGGGAAAAATTGCCGAGACCGATGTATCTGCAAATGGATTTGAATTCGGTGTTGGTCGTTTTGCTAAGGTTGCTGGCGTAGAAGTCTGGTTGCAACGCCTGTCTTACACCGGCGAATTGGGCTGGGAATTATTCGTGCCTGCCGATCAAGCCACGCGTGTTTTTCAAGCCATACAGGAAACCGGTGCTGAATTCGACATTCGCAATGCTGGTTTGCACGCGCTCAATAGCTTGCGCCTGGAAAAAGGATTTCGCCACTGGGGTCACGATATCGGCGCCGAGGACAATCTAATTCAGGCCGGACTTGGATTTACCGCTAAACCAGACGCCGGCGACTTTATCGGTCGCGAGGCATTTGTTAAACAAAAATCGGCTGGTTTGCCCGATCGCCGACTGGTGCAATTTCTGCTGACCGATCCCGAACCACTGTTGTATCATAACGAACCAATAGTAATGAATGGTGAATTTGCAGGCTACCTGACTTCGGGAATGTATGCGCATAGCCTTGGCGGCGCAATTGGCATGGGCTACGTTAATCGAGTAAATCTAACCGCCGATGAGCTGGCAAACGCCACGTTCGAAATTGAGGTCGCACAAACAAGATTCCCGGCCAGGGCATCATTGCAGGCATTTTACGATCCCAAAGGCGAACGCATGAAGATTTAGTCCCCTAAGCTGAGGAAATGACAATGAATACAGTAAAGTTTATCAACATGGCCGATGGTACGCGTGAAGAGTATGAATTCCTCGACGGTCTGGAAAAACAATATTGCGAAGGACTCGCCGATCGTCTGCTGAATGCGATGCGCCAGCTCGAACACAGCCTGTCCGGTTACCGCGTTAATCGTCTCGAACATTGTTTGCAAAGCGCAACCCGTGCTCACCGCTCGGGTGAATCCGAAGATATGGTTATCGCCGCATTACTGCACGATATCGGTGACGAACTCGCGCCACACTCGCACAGTGAAATGGCTGCCGCCATTTTAAGACCGTTTGTAAGCGAAAAAATTTACTGGATCATCAAGCATCACGGCGTATTCCAGATGTATTATTACGCGCATCATTGCGGTGGTGATCGAAATAGCAGAGAACTATTCAAACAACATCAGTGGTATCAGGACGCAGAGGACTTTTGCGAAAAATACGACCAGAATTGCTTCGATCCAGAATACGATTCGGAACCCCTAGAATTCTTCGAACCGATGCTGCGTAAGCTGGTAGCTCACCCCAGTGTTGATGATTCAGAACACGCTGCCCGTTACGGCACGGCCTGATAACTGCTAAAAAACTTCAGACTGCGGCGACCATGGTTTGCTACTGTATCTATAGCTTCATAAATCTCTGATCAATTTCGAATGAACTGATCAGAGGTTGT
>CAXMRQ010000127.1:0-7004 GCA_964196115.1 uncultured Gammaproteobacteria bacterium | reverse complement strand
AAGCCCAGTCCATCTTTGTCTAGACAGCAGTTCACAATTTGCCCCAGATCACGGGCGTCGATGTAGCAAAATGCATTGCGTAAGCGTTGATCCGGATTGGTGAAAAAACCTGGGAACCGGCCATATTCATGAGGTTCTATGACGTTACCTATTCGTAGCGCATATATATCGATACCGGAGCGTCGCTGGAAGCTGCGCGCTGTTTGTTCGTTCACCACTTTTGATAAGCCATAACTGTCCATAGGGTCAACATCGTAATCTTCTTCCAATGGTAGCGAATGGGGGAGCACCTCGCCGTCGGAAAAACAAATACCATAAGTCGTCTCGGAGGAGGCTATGATCACTTTTTTGATGCCGAGTTTGACGGCGGCTTCGATGACGTTGTAAGTGCCGATGGTATTGACGCGGAAAGTCTCGTTGTCTGGTTTGATCAGGATTCGTGGAATAGCGGCAAAATGGACGACTGCATCAAAGGCAGGAGCACCACTACCAGATTCCATTTCATCCCAGTTGGCATAGCTGGTCATTGCGTTGAATATCTGGCCTGAATCCGTTATATCGGCGATTAAGGTCTCCACGCTATCCATTTCAAGCGGTGTCAGGTCAAGGTTTAGTATGCAGTGCCCCTGATCTAGAAGATAGGCGATAGCGTGTCGACCGGCCTTTCCGGAGCCACCGGTGAATAATATACGTTTACTGGGCATCTGGTGATTCCTATGGTTGCTTATACCGGGTGGGTTTTTTCAAATAAAAGTGGTTCCCTAGGGTTCCCTAGTATATAACACGACCGGTTGATTATCCGGGTTTTGCTTGCTGGATGAGGGTCAGGTCACCAAAATTTTATCTCGACCCCAGCTCACCTGTTCATAAAAACCATCGGCTCGATATTAACTGGAGAATAGTCGCAATTAGTTTTGAACCGCAGCACAGTCAACAAAGGTATCGTTGTAACAGGCGCCTTCCATTATATCCGTTTTAAGGTCCGCCGAGATCAAAGCGTTGACAGTCTGACCGGTCGAGCTGGTATTCAGCCAGGTGCCCTTGGCACTGTAAACTACTCCGGCTGCGACCGAATCATTGACGCGGGCGATTAATTCCACCTCTCCGAGTTCGTTCCACAGGCGCACTGGCTGGTTATCGGTTATGCCACGCGAGGCAGCATCGTCGGGATGAATTTCAATAATTTCGGCTTGTTGTGAGATCGGGTCACTGCCGAATGTCGCGTTGGTTCTTTTTGATGAAGATGGCGAAATCAGCATCAATGGCAAATCACCCTTGACTGCTTCGTAACGTGGGACGCCATAGCCAAATTTTTGCTGCATTTCCGCGCTGTATAGCTCGATCTTACCCGAGGCCGTGGCCGGTTCGACTGTGTTACACATTAAAACGGGCTTGCCGCTTAAAGTGTTCATCATTATCGATCTGCCGAGCGGTAGTTTGCTGGGCCGATGTCCCTTAAGGCGTGGATCATCCGGATCGACGGCGGCATCCATCAGCTGTGCATCGGTTTCACTGAACATCGGATCTTCAAAATCGAACCGGGCTGCGAGCCTGCGAAATATCTCAGTATTGGGTAGCGATTCACCCACCGGCGGGATTGCCGGCTCCGCACGTTGTATATAGCTTTGCCCATAGGCCGCATAAATATCGTCAAATTCGAAATGCGAGCAGGCAGGTAAAACAATATCTGCATAGGCCATGCTATCGGTCATGACTATGTCACAACCGACGACAAATAAATCCTCCCGACTCAGGCCGTGGCGTATTCGATTTTGATCCGGATGGGTGCAGACGGGATTATGGTTGTAAATAAATACGGCCTTGATCGGTGGGTCGAGAGACTCGTCGAGTAAATGACGTCCAACGTCGACAATATTTAAAGTGCGTGTTCCGGGCGGTACCAGGTCAGGGCGCTGCAGTTGTACCGGGGTCAACGGGAAGGCCAGGCCGGGTTTGGCAAATATACCTGCTCCAATGCGGCCCAACTGACCGGTGAGTGCGTTCAGACTCATTATCGCTCGTAGGCCTGATCCACCGCTGTGTCCACGTTCAATCCCATTACCAATAGACAGAGCGAGTCGGTCGGCGCCGGCATAAATATCGGCTAGTTGTTCGAATTGCTGTTGCGTTATTTGGCAAATGCTGAGCATTTTCGAAACTGAATATTTCCGAGCTTCATTCATGAAGGCGTCGAAACCTTCAACCCATTGTTGAATAAATCCATGATCAAATGCGCCTCGTCGTTCCAGTTCAGTTGCCAGGGCAAATGCCAGCACAACATCAGTACCCGGTTTTATCTGTATATAAAGATGAGCCTGTTCGGCGATTCGAGTGCGTTTTGGATCAACCACAACCAGTGTGGCGCCTTTTTCGCGTGCGATTTTAATGACTCGCGCTAAATGCAAATTAGATACCGTGACATTGTTGCCCCAGACAGCAACTACATCGGCCTTGGCGGTCTGTTCCGGCGGCATACCGGGTGCATTACCAAATAGGCTGGTATAGGCCGTGCCGCGAACCACGCCGCAGAGGGGGCCGCGATCCAGTAGCGATGCGCCGAGCTTATGAAAAAAACGTCTGTCCATTGATCCACCTGCAATCTGGCCGTGCGGTCCGGCATAGTTCAGCGGTAAAACCGATTGCGCTCCGAACTCATCGATAGCCTGGCTGAAACCCTGATGAATTCGATCCAGTGCCTCATCCCAGCTAATCGGTTCGAATTCGCCACTACCACGCGGCCCGACACGTTTCAGCGGGTGTCGAAGCCGATATTCGCCATGAATAAATGCAGGATAATACTTTGCTACTTTTTCGCAGATCGCACCCGCTGTGTAAGGATTAACATGCGAACCGCGTACCTGCACAATTTGTTCATCGCTAACGCCAACCGACAGGCTGCAGGTATCGGGGCAATCCAGTGGGCACACCGAAGGTTTGAATTCAGTGACAGCAGTTTTATTCATACCTGTTAACTTAAATGCGGTTTCTAGGATTATATAATTAGCTTCTAAATCGCCGCAATTATGCCGATTTCAACTAACAGATCCGGGCTTGCCAGCCGGGCCTCGATACAGGCTCTTGCTGGCGCATTGCCTTCGGCTACCCAGGCATCCCAGACCAGATTCATTTCGCCGAAATGACCGATGCTGGTGAGCCAGATTTGTGCCGACAGTATGCGCGACTTTTCGCTACCCGCTTCGGTGAGTAGCGTGTCAATTTTTTCCAGCACCTGTTGTGTCTGAACGGTGATGTTGGCGCTGCTGTCACTGGCAACCTGTCCGGCCAGGTATACCGTATTACCATGAATGACCGATTGGCTCATGCGGGTATTGGTGTGATTTCGAGTGATGCTCATCTAGTTGTCCTATATTGGTTGGGATTGATTTACTGGTTTTTAGTTAAATTTACTTGCTCGGCCTGACAGAAAATTAATCGGCATTATCCACTCTCGCTAACAATAGATAAAGCTGTCTGGTCAATATGTTTGCCTTTGGCAGTTCGATAAAGATGTCAAAAATGCGATATTATTAGCGATCAGCTTTCATCATGAAACTGAATAGACTATGAATGTAACTGAAAAATCATTAGCTGGCCCACAGGTTTGGTAGGCACTAATGTTTCGCATGCACATTTTGCTGATCGCTCTAATTTTCTGTGCTTTTCTCATATATATATTTCTCTCCTTTGACAACCATGAGTTAAAGAATAGTGACCATCTGGAACTAATTGAAGAGAAGAGACTGATCGATCTTTTTTCGGATAATTCTAATCCAGCCGAGACTGACTTCGGCGAATACAACTCTAATCTTGCCGTTGACGTAAATTCCAGTAATCGCATTATTTTAGATAGTAGTATCCAGCCAGACGATGTCGGCCCTCCTATGCCGGGGCACCTGGAGGTATTTGGTATTATTGTCGACGATAATAACCTTCCTATCGATGATGTATTTGTATCCGATGAGATAAACGCTTACGGAACTCGGTCCGATGCGAATGGGCAGTACCGGATAATCCTCGATCTACCGAAATTCAAGTACCCATTATTGAATTTCCTGCGTAGTGGATATAAAAGCCAGAAAATTAACATTTCAGCAGAAAAATTCAATAACGAAATTTCCCTGGAACTCAATGTAACTCTGGTTGAGGACGCATATACTACTTCAGTTGCTGGGTGGATCGGGAATGATATCGGGGCCGGGCTGCCTGACCGGGAAATAAAATTGACCTCCAAAGGGGGGCTGGGACTCGGTACAGTGTTTTATGTGGTACGCAGCGATGATAAAGGGGACTTTTGGTTCGAAGGAATTAGATCTGGTCTGACTTATAAACTGGAGGTGAACCCATCCCATGGATATTCCGGCTTTGTTATCCATGTATTAAATGTTACGCAATTTACGCCACGCTTAAAAATTGTACTGGATCGGTTCGATCTGATTGATATCAGGGGGATGGTAGTCAACAGTGAGGGTGAACCGGTTCCTAATTTTAATATGCTGGTAGAGAATATTTCGACAAATTTTCCAGTTCAAACAATTTTCACTGATTCATCCGGATTTTATACACTGGATAATTTCCCCAAGGGAGAGATCAAGTTTTCCACGCTTGCGCCTGAGTATTTTAGAATTTCGGGTATAACGTTAGATGAAAGTAAAGCCCAGAACCTGGTGCTGGTAGTTGATAAAGGAACCTATTATTTATCCGGATGGGTGAGTGACCAAAGTGGAGTTCCACTAGAAAATGCGCGGGTGACAATCGATACTAATAATATTGACGGCGAAATTATATCTTATTCTTATCGATCCAGGCATACCGACAACGCTGGCACTTTCAACTTTGCCGATTTGGGGCCTGACTCTCATCTGATTACGGTATATGCACAGGGGTCTGAAAAGAAGGAAACCATTCACCAATTTAACTCTCCCTCGGATTATGTTCATATCACGGTTACAGCAAAATAATGGCCTCGATAAAGAAGGGCCATGATTAAGTTGAATTGATTAACGTACGGTGGCCTGTTTATTGCCGTCGCTGAGCGTAATATCAATTTCATCACCGCCTGAAAGCTGATCTACCGAGCTAACCAGTTTCCGATTTTTACTGATTTTGGCAAAACCTCGCGACAGTGTTTTTAACGGGCTTAGCGCGTCTAGAGATTTAGCCTGTATCGCCAGCCGGTGTTTTGCTACTAAAACTCGCTGCTTCATCGCGCTGGTAATGCCGTTATGCAACGAGTTTAGAACTTCCTGTTGTTGTCTGATTTTGATCAATGGGCTGGACTGTGCTATCACCGATTGGCATAGGCGCAGCCGATGTTTTTCATTGTTAATGTGGTTGCGGTTGCGCTCCAGTAATGTCTCGCAGGCGTAGTTCAAACGAATTTTTAACGCTTGAAACTGGCGCTGCGGATGCTGTACCTGCAGCCTTATGTTGAGCGCCGCGAGTTGTTCGTTAGCTCGCATCAATTGTTGATTGCTCTGATTCGAGATTCGTCTTAAATGTTCATCGACTGACTGCATTAATTCGTAACGATCTGGACTGACCGTCTCTGCTGCCACTGAAGGGGTTGGTGCGCGCAAATCTGCGACGAAATCAGCTATCGTAAAATCAATTTCGTGGCCGATCCCGGTTACTACAGGTATCGGGAAATGGGCAATTTCTCGCGCCAATGTCTCGTCGTTAAAACACCACATATCTTCCAGTGATCCCCCACCTCGGACTAATAGTAAAACGTCGCAGCCGCCGTGTTTTTTAACATTTTGCATGGCCTGTAGAATCTGTGCAGCAGCCTGCTCGCCCTGAACTACCGTAGGGAACAACAATACAGGGATGTGCGGTGCACGCCGACGCAGAACACTTAATACATCACGGATTGCCGCCCCGGTGGGCGAGGTGACGATGCCGATTCTTTTCGGTTGCACGGAAATTTGTTGTTTTAATCGGCCATCGAACAGTCCTTCCTGATCTAGCTTCGATTTGAGCACTTCGTAGCGGCGCATCAACTCACCGACACCGGCGTCTTCCAGGTGTTCCACCACCAGTTGGTACTCACCGCGTGCTTCGTATAGCGTTACCTGGGCCCTGATCAATACGTGCTGGCCGTTTTTCGGCAAAAAGCCGACCCTGTTATTACGACCCTTAAACATCGCGGCACGGCATTGCGCGCGTTCATCTTTAAGCGTGAAGTACCAGTGCCCCGAAGCGGGGCAGACAAAATTTGAAACTTCACCTTCAATCCATAAGGAACCAATGCCTTCAGAAAGCATGGTTTTTACCTCAAAGTTGAGGGCGGAAATGGTCCAGACCGTATCGGATCCGGTGAGGCGTGGATTCATTGAGGTTGTCGGGCCAGGAAATTCACAATCGCCAATTCTATACCAGTCCGCATTTTTCGTCTTGAATTCAATTCAAGCAGCTAACCCGGAAAATTCATAAATCATGCACAATCTCACTTGCCTATTGATTCCACGAGAAATAGTTCCTCAGTCGCTCGGAATCATTGATACGAGACTTCTTCGGATATTTCCTTGTGAAATCAATATACAGCGCGATCCTTGCGCAGATTTATGAAATTTCCGGGTTAGAAAAATACTAAAAATTTTCAACTAAGCGGTCGCGCAGTCTTACCCTCGCTATGGCAATACTCTATAATCGCGCTTTGAACGGCCCCCGCCCGGAGCAACAATGCGAATTAGTCAGGAAGCCCTAACTTTTGACGATGTTTTACTGGTGCCAGCCAGATCCGATGTACTCCCCAACGACGCTATTCTGAATACCCGACTAACCCGCGTACTCGAGCTAAACATTCCGCTTGTCTCTGCGGCTATGGATACGGTAACCGAATCCAGGTTGGCGATTGCGATCGCCCAGGAAGGTGGTCTCGGTATTGTGCACAAGAACCTGTCAGTAACTGAGCAGGCAGAGCAGGTCGCGATGGTTAAGAAATACGAAAGTGGCGTGATCAAGGATCCGATAACGATCAGTCCAGATACCCCGGTACGCGATGT
>CAXMRQ010000126.1:0-10233 GCA_964196115.1 uncultured Gammaproteobacteria bacterium | reverse complement strand
ATATTGGCAAGTTGATTGCGGTATTCCCGTAGGATTTCGATAAAAACCTCATGTGCATCGCGTTGGTGAGCAAAAACTGGTTTTTTCATCGATATCGCCAGTTCAGTCTGTTGGCGAAATGCTTCGATCTGGGCGTCACGCGGAGAATAGTTACGGTTAAAATCGAGACCTGTCTCACCGATTGCTCGCACACAGACATTTTCGGCCAGCTGACCAAGGATATCTGAAGTATCTAGTTTCCAGTCGCTGGCATGATGAGGATGAATGCCTGCCGTGCAAACCAGGTGATCAGGATATTGTTCACAAAGTTGAATCGCTTTAATACTTTCCTCAACATTGGTGCCGGTTGCTACAATTTGTTTCACGCCAGCGTCATTGGCGCGTTTGAGCACTGCATCGAGGTTTTGCATCAGTCCTTTGTTAGTCAGATTGGCGCCAATGTCGATAAATTGGTTCAATGCCGAATCCCGGTACCCCTATCCAGCAGGGTCATGCAGACGGCAAACAGGATTAGAATGAAAACAAGAATAACACCAATCGCAGTGGCCAATTCGATATCGCTGACACCTCGAAATCCCAGACGAAAACTGTTAACCATATACAGTATTGGATTGATTAGTGATATCTGTTGCCAGAATTCGGGTAACAACTTGATCGAGTAAAAAATTCCGCCCAGGTAAGTCAGTGGGGTTAATACGAAAGTAGGGACGATGGTGACATGGTCAAAGGATTTAGCAAATATACCATTGATCAAGCCTGCCAGGGAAAATAGAAACGAAGTAAGGAAAGCAACGCCGATAACGATGGCTGGTGCGTGTATTGAGAAATCAGTGAAAAACAATGAAGTTAGTGTGACGGCTACCCCCACACTCATACCCCGGGTAATGCCGCCGGTGACATAACCGAGTAAAATAATAATATTTGGGATTGGTGCAATTTGCATTTCCTCAATATAGTGCGAATATTTAGCGCCATAGAAAGATGACACTACATTGGCATAGGAGTTGGTAATAATCGACATCATGACCAGGCCTGGCATAATGAAATCGACATAACTCATGCCATCCATTTCACCTATTTTTCGTCCGATCAGATTGCCGAAGATAATAAAATACAGGCCAACCATGACCATCGGTGGAATGATAGTTTGTACCCATATACGTGAAAATCGCAGGATTTCCCGGCGCGCTATGGTCTGGTAGGCAACCCAATATTTAGCCCACTGAGTCATGCATTATTTCCTGCTTTGAGGTAATCGTAATAAATAACTCTTCTAAACGGTTTACCTTGTTTCGCATACGGCTGACAATAATATGATGCTTGTCCAGTTGCTGGATCAAATCGTTAAGCGAGTGAGTTTCAGGAACTTCTACTTCAATGGTTTGACTATCGATTACCAGCGGACTGACAAACCCTTCAAGTGCCAGGGGCTGGCTGATTTCGTCCTGAAGATAAAGTATAAATGTTTCGCTGTGTAGGCCCTTGAGCAGGGCCTTCATGCTGGTGTTTTTGATAATCGCGCCTTCATCGATGATAGCGACGTTATGGCACATTTGTTCAGCCTCTTCCAGATAATGTGTGGTGAGGATAATGGTAGTGCCCTGCTGGTTGATCTGATCCATGAACTGCCACATCGAACGACGCAATTCGATATCGACTCCAGCAGTAGGTTCATCCAGAATGAGCAGGCGGGGCTTGTGTATCAGTGCCCGGGCGATCATCAGACGTCGTTTCATGCCTCCCGATAATTCTCTCGCCTGCAGGTTGCGGTGTTTCCATAATCCCAGTTCTTTTAAAAAGTGATTAGTTTGCTGCCGTGCAATTTTTGCGGGCACACCATAAAATCCACCTTGATTAGTGACAATTTCGTGCACAGGCTCAAAGGTGTTGAAATTAAATTCCTGGGGTACAGATCCTAGTTTTGATTTAGCTTTTATCAACTCGTCGTCGATCGAATGGCCGAATACTTTTACGCTGCCGCTAGTTTTGTTAACCAGTGAGGAGATTATTCCAATACAGGTCGATTTTCCAGCGCCATTTGGGCCAAGCAGAGCAAAAAAATCGCCTTGCTCAACTGTGAGGTCGATTCCTTTCAATGCCTGTAGGCCATTAGCGTAGGTCTTGTGTAATTGAGAAATTTCCAGAGCGTACATGTGGGTCGTCATATTATAATCAGGCGCCTAGCTTAGGTATTCAAAACTAAAAAGCAAGCCAGTCATCGAGCTGATCAAAAAAACCTGAAATGCTGTGCCGTATATGTCTATCGCATAATTAAAAATTATATGGGGGCATAATAGAAGACAGATTGGCATCGCCCTATATTTTTCTGGTGGAACCGTCAAGATCGCAAAATTAATGGGTATCAGGTGAAATTTTTCACCCACAAATTTCACTCGAATCCGCTAGCAAAAATGTATTTTCGAAGTAACTTTTTCACAATGCCAGTGGGTGAATAGCACGTTAAGCTAACATTCAGCGTCTGCGGTCTATATTCCTGATCACCACAAACAATTGGAGATTGAGATGAAAACCAGCAAATCGGTAATAGCTATTATTTTAATTATGATGTCCGCATCTTCTATAGCGGACTCGAATAAACGATACAAGAACCATTCACGAAATATGGCTTATGACTTCGCCAAAGTTGTCGACGTGAGGCCGGTATACCGAGAGGTTGAAGTTTCTAAACCCGTTCGGGAATGCTGGGACGAGCCAGTTATCCAGGCGCATCGCAACACCGGCCACAAATCTGCCAGTGGCATGGCTGTTGGTGGAATATTAGGTGGCGTCATTGGACACCAGATAGGCAAGGGTAACGGTAACAAGCTTGCAACAGCAATTGGTACGCTAATCGGTGCACAAATCGGTCACAATGCGGTTAATGGTCAGGTTCAGTCAGGACAGGGCCACAATAGCTACACTGAATACGAGCAGCGCTGTGGTATGCGTCATCAGGTCAGTTACGAGGAAGTGCTGGATGGTTATCACGTGACTTATCGTTACCAGGGTGAGCGCTATGAGATAAGAATGCCTTATGATCCAGGCAAACGAATCAAGCTTCGTATTCAAATCGAACCGGTGATTTAAGCAGCCATCAACGGCAAATCACCGGGATTTTGCTTTTCATACAATATCAATGCTTTATAGTCCCTGACTATGTGGTAACCAAAGGCGGGTTCGGCACAATCGAATTCGCCTCAATCCGAAAATTAAGCGGGCAATAAGTCAAATGCGAGCAATAGTCATTGAAGATGATCTGGATATTCAGCAACAAATTGTCGATCGGTTGAAAAAAGAGGGCTTCGCGGTAGATAGTGCCGACAATGGTGGCGATGGCCTGTACTTACTTGAGGAATTTCCAGCTGATGTCGCAATTATTGACCTCGGTTTGCCGCAACTCTCGGGTCTCGAAGTCATTAATTCAATTCGTAAGCAGGGCAACAATATTCCTATTTTGATTTTGACCGCGCGTGGGCGCTGGCAAGATAAAGTGGAGGGCCTGGACGCCGGTGCAGATGACTATCTGGTTAAGCCTTTCCATCACGAAGAAATGATGGCCAGGATCAGGGTGTTGATCCGACGTGCTTCGGGCTGGTCAGATTCGCGCATTGTCTGTTCTCCGGTGATCCTCGATACCGCAACGCAGAGAACTTACGTCGAAGACAGAGAACTGGATTTGACAGCTTTCGAATATAAGGTGCTTGAATACCTGATGCTACACGCCGGTGACGTAATTTCCAAAACCGTTTTAACCGAACATTTATACGATGATGAAGCAGATAACGATAGCAATGTTATTGAGGTTTTCATTCGCCGTTTGCGTCAAAAGCTCGACCCGGACGAAAGTCTTCAACCTATCGAAACACTAAGAGGAAGAGGCTACAGATTTACTCTGGCTCGCATTGAGCAAACCTGATACCGTCACTATCGATGCAATCGATAAAGTCACGGCTCACTCTGGTTTCGATGATCGTACTGGTCATGTTTATGATATTGACCGCAATTGCGCTGGAGCGTGCTGTTGTCAAGCGTGCTTTGCAGGCGGAAGAGGACAAATTACAGGTATTAATCTATAGTCTCCTGGCTGCTGTCGATAGAAATCAAACTGGTATGAGCATCTCTGTCTCAGATGAGCGCCTATTTGAGTCCAGTTTGATGACCAGGGATTCGGGTCTTTATGCCATTGTGTATGATAATCACAATGATGAAATATGGCGCTCGCGTTCAACTAGCCAAACATTTCCTGGGGTCGGCGAGATTGGGCTCGGCGACTGGCAATTTGGCACGCTCGAATTTGGACGAAAGCCCTATTTTCGACTCGCTTTTGCCATTCAATGGCCGGACATTAGAGACCAACTGCAACGTTACAATGTCGTAGTCTGGCAGGATGCGACCGATTATTTCCAGCAATTGGATCGGTTTCGGCAAACACTTTGGGCCTGGTTAATTGTTACTACGTTATTATTACTGATACTGATGTATTTAGTGATGATGTGGAGTCTGCGTCCACTGAAGAAAGTCGGTCTCGAAATAAAGGCGATAGAAGATCGAAAGCAGACTGGATTTGAGCACAGCTATCCGTTGGAAATAACGCCGTTAACTGAAAATTTAAATATTTTACTTGGACGTGAGCAATATCAGCAGCAGCGTTATCGTAATGCGATGGACGATCTGGCACACAGTTTGAAAACACCACTGGCAGTATTAAGTGGGCTGTCGGACGCCGAAAACGTCAACCGCACCGATTTGGAAACCTTGCGCGAACAGGTGCATAGAATGAATCAAATCGTATCTTATCAGCTACAAAAGGCAAGTAATGTTGCCAGCTTGCAAATAAGCAAACCAATCGATTTGATTCAAATAATCAATAAAATCGTATCGGCTTTGGAAAAGGTATATCGCGATAAATCGGTGCAGCTAGAGGTAAATTTGCCGCAAAAATATTTGATCCGAATGGATGAAGGCGATTGCCTCGAAGTGATAGGCAATCTGCTGGATAATGCGTTTAAGTACTGTAGAGAAAAAATAGCGATTAGCGCTGATAGTTATGATGAAGCTGAGGTTCGGCTCACTATTTCAGACGACGGGCAGGGGCTTCGAATACAGGAGGTAGAAAGAATTTTAAATCGAGGAACAAGACTCGATCAAACCAGCGAAGGGCAGGGAATAGGGCTCGCGGTAGTGGCCGATATTGTCAAATCATACAAAATCGAGATGACTTTCGAGCAGTCTTCGCTGGGTGGGCTTAGTGTGATGCTGGTTTTTAAGCAATCTGAGCTTGCTTCAGGTAGTGAGTGATAACCAGAAGCCATATAAAATTATAGCTGCGCCGGGCAGGTATATTATTCGCTGTTTGAGTTTTAACCAGATAGAAGATGGCCGATGAAGTACTCGATAGTTTAAATGTTCCATTTTTATGTCCCCCTGAGCGTCATTAACAGTGGCGGTTCTAAAATATTCGACCATCCAGCTGGCGAAGAGTTCGACTTTCGAATTTTTATTGTTCTTTCCCGATCATCATCATCGGCCTGATGCAAGGAACCTGTCGGTTCAGCGCAAATTCGTTATTTCTCGAAAAATATTACACCATTTGAAAGTTTTTATTCTTTGTCGCTGAACCGAGATTAAAAAATTCGATTCTAGAGTCTGCGATTTGACTATTATCCATAATGGGCTCAGAAGAGACATGCTCCCCCATGCAATTAGTGCATCGAAAAAACTTCACCAGACTTTTAGTACTTGCATTCTCATCGGAAATTAACATCTGTGAACTACAGTTAGGACATCTCATGGATTCGCTCGTTTCGGTGTAAATATCAGATTGTACAGTAGTATAGCTTTAATCGAGTAAATCACAATATATAGTGATTAAAATAAAATTATTCCACAATATATAGTATTCGTCTTATTTTTATCGGTTAAAAAACTTTATTATTCAATCTCAATAAGTTATCGGCTAATGGTGATATTTTACTTAAAGGAGATAGTCTAAGCTGGTAAATAGATTTTTAAAATCTACTAAAATAATTGTTGGACGAAGATTAATTTAGCTGAATCTGGCCTACGATTTCAGGATAATGCTTTGTATCCAATATCGGTACGATAATAGGCGCCTGGCCAGTCGATATTATCGATTAATTCATAGGCATTTCGCTGGGCTTGCTGAATATTGTCGCCGAGGGACACGGCACAAAGAACTCGGCCCCCGTTGCTAACGATATTTCCCTGTTGGTCTGCGAGGGTGCCAGCGTGAAATAGTTTCGAAGATTCCTGTTCTGCGGGTATGTTGCGGATCACTTCGCCTTTGGCATAGGAGCCGGGGTAACCCTTAGCAGCCAAAACTACGCCCAGGCTGCAACGCGTGTCCCATTCGGCTTTCTTGCTGGAAAGCTTGCCATCACAGGCGGCTACACAAAGTTCTACCAGGTCTGACTGTAGCCGCATCATGATAGGCTGAGCTTCGGGGTCACCAAATCGGCAGTTGTATTCGATTACTTTGGCTTCACCTTGTTGGTTAATCATTAAACCCGCGTACAAAAAGCCGGTGTACTTTGCACCTTCTTCGTCCATGCCACGCACGGTGGGCATAATAATATTTTTCAACACATAATCTTCAACCTGGGCCGTAACCACAGGTGCCGGTGAATAAGCACCCATGCCACCTGTATTGGGTCCGAGGTCGCCATTATCTCTGGCTTTGTGATCCTGTGAGGTCGCCATCGGCATTACCTGGTCACCATCAACCATGCAAATAAAACTGGCCTCTTCGCCAGGCAGGAATTCTTCGATAACAACCCGATGTCCAGCCTCGCCAAATGCGTTACCTTCGAGCATGTCTCTAATCGCTTCAATGGCCTGCGTCTCGGTATCAGCCAGAATGACACCTTTGCCAGCGGCAAGACCGTCAGCCTTGACCACAATAGGCGTTCCCTGAGCTTTTACATAATTAATGGCTGGTTGAATTTCGGTGAAACTCTGATAACTAGCAGTGGGTATTTGATGGCGGGCGAGAAAGTCTTTGCTGAAGGTTTTTGAGCCTTCGAGTCTTGCCGCTGCAGCACTCGGCCCGAAGATGCGTAATCCGGATTGCCGGAACCTATCGACGATACCGCTCACCAGCGGTGCTTCGGGGCCTACAATAGTTATATCGATGCCACCTTGTAGCGCGAATTCGAACAAGGCATCGATGTCTTCGGCACCGATGTCGATATTAGTAATTTTCTCTTCCTGAGCAGTTCCAGCATTGCCGGGTGCAACAAACACCTGATTGACAAGCGTTGACTGAGTGGCTTTCCATGCCAGCGCATGCTCGCGTCCACCGCCGCCTACTATCAATACTTTCATTGCCAAACTCCGATCATAAGCTGTGTCATGTCAATACTGATTTTGCTCAGTGACGAAAATGTCGCATGCCAGTAAATACCATAGACATGCCATGTTCGTTTGCAGCTTTGATGACTTCGTCGTCTTTCATCGATCCGCCAGGTTGTATAACGGCGCTAATGCCTGCCTCATGCGCGGCATCTATACCGTCACGAAACGGGAAAAATGCATCAGATGCCATCACCGAACCGACTACCTTAAGATTGGCGTGCTCGGCTTTGATGCCGGCGATACGAGCACTGTTAATTCGGGACATCTGGCCTGCGCCTACACCAATCGTCATATTATTGCTGGCATAAACAATAGCATTCGATTTAACAAATTTGGCCACCTGCCAGGCGAATAATAGATCCTGCATTTGTGCGTCACTGGGCTGTAGTTCAGTGACGACATTCAGTGATTGGTAAAGACTGGCGTCGACATCCTGAACTAGTAGTCCGCCATTGACACGCTTGTAATCAAGTCGGTATTTGGCTTTCGACCACTCGCCACAGGATAGCAGACGTACATTTTCTTTTTTCGCTACCACTGCATTTACTTGCGCTTCTACCTCCGGGGCGATGATAACTTCGACAAATTGCTGCTCGATAATGGCTTCGGCGGTCTTTGCGTCGAGTGATCGATTGAAGGCGATAATACCGCCAAATGCTGACTCGGGATCAGTGCTGAAAGCGCGTTGATAGGCGTCGTGAATATTGTCGGCCAGCGCCACACCGCATGGATTGGCGTGCTTTACAATTACGCAGGCAGGCTGTTCAAACTGTTTAACACACTCCAGGGCCGCATCGGTATCACCGATGTTGTTGTATGACAATGCCTTACCCTGTAGTTGCCTGGCGCTGGCAATACCAGGCTCAGCCAGGTTGGATTCAACATAAAATGCCGCTTTCTGGTGGGGGTTTTCGCCATAACGCATCCCCTGTGCATGTTGATACTGGAAATTGATAGTACGTGGGAAATGCTGATCTTCTGGCTCCTGAACCATTCGACCAAAGTAATTTGCAATCGCGCCATCATAGCTTGCGGTATGCTCATAGGCTTTAATCGCAAGTGAAAATCGAGTTTTGTCGCTCACCCTGCCGTTTTTGTCATCCATCTCACTAATCACTCTGGGGTAATCTGCTGGATCAACGATGATTGTTACGCTAGTGTGGTTTTTCGCTGCTGCGCGCACCATAGCCGGGCCGCCGATATCAATATTTTCGATTGCGTCTTCGAAACTGCAATCGGGATTTGCGACGGTTTTCTGAAACGGGTACAGGTTGATAATAACCAGATCGATCGGCAGTATATCGTGGGCCTGCATGACTGCTTCGTCCAAACCACGGCGTCCGAGGATGCCGCCGTGTACTTTTGGGTGCAATGTTTTAACGCGGCCAGCCATCATTTCCGGAAAGCCGGTATAGTCCGAGATTTCAGTTACCGGAATATTTTGATTCGCCAACAGCTTAGCTGTGCCGCCGGTAGAAAGAAGCTCTACGCCTTTCCCCTGCAAACTGCGGGCGAGATCAACAATGCCGGATTTATCGGAAACGCTGATTAACGCGCGGCGGATAGTTGGGGCGGAATTGGACATGTGTGCTGAGCCAGAAATTAAAAAACCGGAATTATAACGGATCGTAAAAATAGAGATATAAAAAACTACCTAAGTCCGACAGGCTCCTGGATCTATTGCCCTATTTGATAGTGTTTAAGCTTTTTGCGCAGCGTGCCGCGGTTAATACCAAGAAAGGTGGCGGTTTTACATTGATTATTGTTGCAGTGCTGCAGTACGGTTTGCAATAGGGGTTGTTCGATTTCGGAGATTACGGTTTCGAAAAGATTGCAGGGGATTTCTCCGTCGAGGTCGGACAGATACTCGCGGATCGCGTGTTCGACCGATTTTTGTAACGCGCTTGTCTGCTGTCTATTTTTCACGACAACCAACCATAAATCTCCCCACAGAATTCATGAAACCTTGGCAAGATTCCCTGGGAACCATTGCTCAAAGTAACTATTTATAATGTCTAACTGGTCATCAGGTTCTGTTACCTGCATCAATTCCGACTTTACAAGTCGGTATGTTGCAAATTGGCCTAATTGCCAGTTAATGTGTTTGCGCGCAATCTGTACTCCCTGGTGCTCTCCGTAAAATTCGTACAGATTTTTTAAATGGTTATTTAACCAGTGTTGTTTTTGTCGCTCTGTCGGCTCTTCCGCGGTTTTGCCAGTCGCCAGATAGTACTCTATCTGCCGGAATATCCAGGGGCGATGCTGCGCAACACGGCCTACCATAATAGCATCGGCGGCGGTGAACTCCAAAATCATTTTGGCTTTTTTCTCACAATCAATGTCACCATTTGCGATTACCGGGATTTGCACCGATTGTTTAACCTGACGCATAGTCTCGTATTCCGCTGAGCCGAGAAATTTGTCTTCGCGTGTGCGGCCATGGACACTTAAGGCCTGAACACCGCAGTCTTCGGCGATTTTGGCAACCTCCACAGCGTTGCGGTTTTCTCGACACCAGCCTGTTCTAATTTTTAGCGTTACGGGTACTGAGACCGAGTTAACCACAGCTTTGAGAATGTCGCCTACCAGCTTAGTATCTTTCAACAATGACGACCCGGCTTCGACCTTACATACTTTTTTCGCAGGACAGCCCATGTTGATATCGATGATCTGAGCGCCATGGTCGACATTATACCTGGCGGCATCGGCCATTAAACTGGGAATACCACCGGCGATCTGGACGATTACCGGATCTGGTTCCCCCTCGTGATTCATGCGTAGCTGAGTTTTACGACTTTGCCTCAAATCGGGTCGGCTGGTGATCATTTCTGATACAGTCATACCCGCGCCCAATGATCG
>CAXMRQ010000125.1:0-8672 GCA_964196115.1 uncultured Gammaproteobacteria bacterium | reverse complement strand
GCTATCGTACCTATATGCCCGCATACACTGAGTAATAGACCTATTGTATTACCGGCCGATCAGGAAATCGAAATTCGATTGAGCGAGGCTGAATCGATTGCACAGATAAATTATGATGGGCAGTCAACCGCCATAATAAATTCTGAAGACCGGGTTCGGATAAAGCGCTATGCCAGCCCGCTTACTTTATTACATCCTGAAAATTATGATTATTTTCAAATTTTAAGAGCAAAACTGTACTGGAGTACAAACTACTGATGCTGGAATCAATACAGATTAGTAACTTTGCCATAATCGACTCGCTGAATCTCGAATTTAGCCGTGGTTTAACTGCTTTGACCGGAGAAACCGGCGCTGGAAAATCAATATTGCTTGATGCGATTAAATTGATAGCCGGTGACAGAGCCGATAGCGATAGTGTCAAGGCAAACCAGGAAAAAGCCGAGATCAGCGTTCGTTTTGATTTGGGTGATCATATTCAGGCAAGGCAATGGCTGCAGGACAACGAAATGGCAAGTGATCAAGAGTGCATAATACGACGAGTAGTTTATGCCAATGGTCGCAGCAAGGCCTTCATCAATGGTCATAATGCGCCGCTTTCCCAGCTTAAAAGTCTGACCCAGTTTATGGTCGATATCCACGGACAACAAGAACATCAATCGCTACAAAAGACTCAGGTACAACGACAGCTTCTCGACAACTATATGGGTGATCACAGCTTAGTCGTCGATGTCGGTCAAAAGTTCAAAGCATGGCAGGTTATAAAAAACAGACTGGCTCAATTAAAAGTCGGCTCAATTGAACGCGAACAACGCATAGATTTGCTCAAATTGTATTGTCAGGAACTGGAGAATTTGAACCTGCTCGAAAATGAAATCGGACAACTTCAGGAGGAATACGCACGCCTTTCCCATGCCGGGCAGCTACTCGAGAATAGTAAGGAAATTTTGGGCCTGCTCTACGACAATGATGAAAATACGGTGCAAAGTTTACTTAGCTTTTGTGAGCAAAAATTAAACGCGCAACTGGAACTCGATAAGACCCTGTTAACCAGTCGTGAATTAATCAGCAATGCACTGATCCAGATACAGGAAGCCAGTAATGAACTGCGCAAATATCAGGATTCAATAGATCTCGCTCCCGAACGCCTCGACTGGTTAAATCAACGCATTGCCGGTGCCCAGGATCTGGCGCGCAAACATCACGTGGCGATTGAAAAACTGCCAGAATTAACCCGCGATCTAAAACTGGAACTCGAAACACTGGAAAATAGTGGAGAAAATGAAGAGGCACTGAATCAGGAACTCGATCAAAAAAGAGACGATTATTTTCATTCAGCCACACAATTATCCACTACCAGGCGCGAGACGGCATTGATTCTGTCCGCGCAAATTAGCCAGGTGATGCAACAACTGAGTATGCAAGGAGGAGAATTTTCGATTCATGTCGATGAACTGGAAAACGAGACTGACTTCAAAGTATCGGGTATTAATACTATCTCTTATCTGGTCAGCGCCAACCCCGGGCAGCCGTTAAAACCACTAAATAAGGTGGCTTCGGGTGGTGAATTGTCCCGAATCAGCCTCGCAATACAGGTTATTTTGAGTGAGTCGTCGCGGATCCCGACTCTTATTTTTGACGAGGTGGATAGCGGCGTAGGTGGTGGCATCGCAGAAATAATTGGTAAAAAACTACGCTGGCTAGGAGAAAACCGTCAGGTGTTTTGTGTTACCCACCTCGCGCAGGTAGCTTCACAGGCGCACCACCATTATCGCGTGGAGAAAATTAAAAAGACTGACGACACGACAACCAATGTGATTGAACTCAACAAAGACGAGCAACTCGAAGAAATTGCTCGAATGCTCGGTGGTATGACAATTACCGATCAAACCAGGGCGCATGCCAGCGAAATGATTGCTGGTCAAGGTTAAAAATTAATCAGCCTCGTCGTTAAACCTGCCATATAAAACCATCGTGTGTTCGGTAATGCTAAAGTTATATTTTTCGGCTATTTCTGTTTGACGCTGTTCTATGACTTCATCGTAAAACTCGACTACCTTGCCACTTGTAATATCGACCAGATGGTCGTGGTGCCCACCATCATCAATTTCAAATACGGCATGCCCGCCATCAAAATGGTGACGGGTTACCAGGCCGGCTGACTCGAATTGAGTTAAAACCCGATACACTGTGGCTAGCGCAATTTCCTCGCCGGAATCGAGCAACATTTTGTAAATGTCTTCGGCTTTCAAATGTCGATCCTCGGAATTCTCCAGCAACTCGAGGATCTTCATGCGCGGCAATGTTAATTTCAAACCCGCATTTTTTATATCAGATGATTGCATAAATTAATTACTCTAAAGAATTGCAGCTTTATCCACAGGTCAGTATTATCGGCGCTTGTTATCAATCCCGATTAAATAAAATGAATTTCCGCCCATTCGCATTAGTTATTTTGCTGGCTTCAATTGTAACATCGTCTGCCTGTGTATACCGACTGGATATTCCGCAGGGTAACAGGATTGATGCCGAGCTTTTAGCGCAGCTCGAAACTGGTATGACCGCTCGCCAGGTTGAATTTCTGCTAGGCGAACCAGCAATAACAGATCCCTATCATGCTGACGTCTGGCACTATGTTTATTTTTTCAAATCTGGCGAAAATGGCTCGATAGAAAAGCGAGTCATGACTCTACGTTTCACAAATGACCAACTTTTATCAATCGAAGGTTCTTTAAACGACACCTAAACCGCACCGCCACCTTTTTTAGTTTTCAATCCCTTTGCCGCTCTTTGGCGACGCACTTCTTTAGGATCTGCAATTAAAGGACGGTAAATTTCAATTCGGTCACCATCAACAAGGATGTAATCTTCTACAACCGATTTACCAAATACACCCAAATCGCAGGTTTCCGGATCGATTTCAGCAAAATACTGTCTGATCTCCGATTGCCTTACAGCTTGTCTGGGTGAAACCCCGGTATCGACCTCGAACTCAATAATTTTCTGCCGTTCCGGGGTTGCGTAGGCAATTTCAATCATTGTTTTGTGGTTCAATTTTTATTCACCTCATGCGCACGCGCGCAAAAGCTGTCAACCATGGTATTTGCGATACGGGTAAATACCGGCGCAATTAATTTTTTTCCAAGGCCATGCGAAAATTCAAAATCGAGCTTGAGTGAAATCTTGCTGCCCTGATCCTCAAATTCAATGAATTCCCAGCCGCCGTCAAGTCGTTTAAAGGGGCCGTTCAGTAAGGTCATCGCTATTTTTTTATTCTTAACCAAACTATTGCTAGTGGAGAACCAATGATTAACCCCGGCTTTTTTCATTAATATAGCAGCCTCCATCGAAGTCTCGCTTTGTGACAGGATTTTTACTTCTGCGCACCAGGGTAAAAAATCAGGGTAAGCAGTCACGTTATTGACTATCTCGTACATGGTCTGAGCCGAATAAGGCATCAAGGCGCTGCGCTCAATACTCGTCACAGATTAAATAATTCCAAAGGCGTTGAGCACAACGATCAGCGACAATATCGGTGTGACGTAACGAATCATGTAGCTCCATATTTCGTAGCCATACTTACCCGCGTCGGCTAGTTCTCGATGACTTAGCTCTCGTGGAATTACCCATGCCACAAATAAGCATAAAAACAGTGCGGCCAGTGGTTGAATGACACGACTGGAAATTGTCACCATGACATCATGAAAACCTGCATTATAGACAATACGGACCGCTTCTCCGCCATAAAACATAGCCACCGTCAAGCCTTCACCGTTCCAGAAGCTAAAGGAAAAAACCGACCCGAGTCCCACTGCCCAGATACTCATGCCCAGTAATACTACTGATTTGATGCGACTATAGTGATATTTTCGTTGAATATAACTGACCGGCCCCTCCATTAAAGCAAATGAGGTTGTCAGCGCAGCTATTGTCAACAGCAAATAAAACAATACCGCAAGAATTTCACCAGATTCATGCTGATTAAACACATGCGGTAGTACACGATAGGCAAATTGACTGTCGCTGCCAGGCAGCATTTCTGCAGAGAAAATCAAAGCATTAATAGTTAATCCAACAATGATAGAAAATAATAAATCGACTACGATTACCAGAGTAGCGCAATAGCCGATAGAAATATTTGTGGGCAGATAACTACCGTAAATAATCATCGCACCCAGACCCAAAGCCAATGTATAAAAGGCTCGTTGCAAAGCTAACAGGGGCGTATTGACATCAATGCTTGAAAAATCAACATAAAGCAGGTATCGAACGCTTTCTTCAAACCCGGGTGATTGAATGGCTATAATAAGACCAATAATACTTATAACCACCATGCCGGGCACTAAGACCAGTGAAAACCTCTCGATTCCCTTATGCAATTGCTGCGCGCTGAAAACAACCAGCAATATGACAAACAAGGTGTGCCATAACATCAAGCTCTCAGTATCCAGAATAAATTCACTGAATGCGGTATTAACGCCTTCTGCTGTCAGGCTGCTTAAAATACCCAGGCCGGATTTGAATACATAAGACAGAGACCAGCCCGCGATAACGCTAAAAGTAGCAGCGATCAGGAATGCCGCGAACATTGCAAAAAAGCCGACGGATTTCCAGTAAACCGAAGCCTGCTGTTGAGACGCCAATATTTCAAACGATCTTGAGGGATCAGACCGACCAAGGCGACCGATCAACAACTCAGCCATTAGTAGCGGCAAACCCAAAGCGAATAGAAATACTACATAAAGTATAAGAAAGGCGCCGCCACCGTTTTGACCCGCCAAAACCGGAAACGTGAGGAAATCGTTTAGGCTAAGGGTCGCACCGATTGCAACAACCATAAATGCTGATCGCGATCGCCACTGAAATCCGATGCTTGAATTATCCATTAATGTTTCATGAATCAAAAAGTTCTTTATTATCCGTTACTTGCCGCACACTGTAAATGTCATTTATTTGATTCTCCTGAATAACATGTCTTGTGCCGAAGATGCCTATGTGTATATAGTTTCGACCTGACGAAATTGAATGCATGCAATATGAAAAACAAACCCGTTGTACTAGTTACCCGTAAGCTAACCGACTCAATCGAAGATAAACTGGCTGTCCACTTTTCTACCATTCTCAATCCCGATGACAGATTATATTCGAAAACCGAGTTATTGCATCTCGCCGAGAAGGCCGATGCTATTCTACCCTGCCATACGGAGAAGTTTCCGGCCGAAGTAATAAAACTTTTACCCGAACGAGTAAAAGCGATAGCGAATTACTCCGTTGGTGTAGATCATGTCGACCTTGATGCTGCCAGACAAAAGGGCATCATAGTGACCAATACGCCTGATGTACTCTCGGATGCCACCGCCGAGATTGCGATGCTACTGATGCTGGGTGCGGCACGACGCGCCAGCGAGGGAGAACGCCTTATTCGCAATCAACAATGGAAAGACTGGAGCCCCGCCTTTATGGTGGGCAAGCAGATCACCGGCAAACGCCTGGGAATACTCGGTATGGGAAGGGTCGGACAAGTTGTTGCCAGGCGCGCCAGAGGGTTTGATATGAGTATCCATTATCACAATCGTAAGCCGCTGGATTCTGCCGAAGCACAGGGTGCTAGTTACCATCCGACAGTCGAAGAACTGCTTTCAAACATCGATGTCCTATCAATAAACTGCCCGGCATCGGAACATACCCGGGGCTTAGTAAACGAAAAATTAATTGCTAAATTACCGCCCCACGCGATCATTATCAATACCTCAAGAGGTATCGTCGTTGATGACGATGCATTAATCAATGCGTTAAGGTCAGGACGAATTGCCGCTGCGGGCCTCGATGTGTTTAATGGCGAACCCGATTCAATTCACCCCGGATATCGACAATTAGAGAACGTGTTTTTATTACCGCATATTGGCAGTGCCACTGAAGAAACACGCGAAGCCATGGGGTTTAGAGCAATAGACAACCTGATAGCAATTTTTAACGGCGATGAACCAGGCGACAGGGTCGCTTAACATTTAATATTTTACTTAAATTTGCAATCATTTATTTGAGAGATACCCAGCAAATTAAATTTGGTATACAATATACTTAGTGTTGGCAATCACGGTTCTAGTCACCACTAAAGAGATATAGACTTGTAAATTTGTGATCTAATATAATCTCTCTGTAAGTGTTTGTAGCTTAATATTTTTTTGCTAAACTGAATTAATATCTGTAGCCCTAAATCAATCAATAATGAGGATAATAAAAATGACCGAAGTTAAAACATCACGTCGTAAGTTTCTTAAAACAGGTGCCGCCGCTATAGCAGGTGGCGCCGCAATCGCCGTTCCATCAATCTCCCAAGCCCAGAGCCCGGTTGTACTTAAAGTACAGGCAGCATGGGGTGGTGGTATTTTTCTCGAATTCGCCGAGGACTATGTTCGACGCGTTAACGAAATGTCGGGCGGTTCGCTGAAGATAGATTTACTGGGTGTAGGTGCAGTCGTCAAAACTGCCGAAATGCAAACAGCGGTACACAAAGGCGTTTTAGATGGCGCGCACATGGTAACAGCCTACTGGTATTCAAAAAGCCCGGTAGCATCATTATTCGGAACAGGCCCCTGCTTCGGCTGGTCAGCCAATGAATTAATGGGCTGGATTGCTTACGGTGGCGGTAAAGACCTGTATTACGAATTAATGCACGACAAATTAAGACTCGATCTAGTAGGTTTCTTTACCGGACCTATGCCTGCTCAACCATTGGGCTGGTTTAAGGAACAGATCAAGAGCAGTAGCCAGATGAAAGGCCTGAAATACCGCACCGTAGGCCTGGCCGCAGACGTATTGCAGGAAATGGGTATGTCGGTAGTGCAATTACCCGGTGGTGAAATTCAGCCCGCTATGAAAAGTGGTTTGATCGATGCAGCCGAATTCAACAACCCAACTTCGGATAAAGATTTCGGTATGCAAGATGTATCCAAGCATTACCACCTCGCCAGCTTCCACCAGTCGCAGGAATGTTTCGAAATCATTTTTAACAAAACTCGTTATGACAAATTATCCAAGGCGCACCAGGCGATTCTCGAATACGCTTCCGAAGCGGCCTCTCAGGATATGGCCTGGAAAGCGATGGAACGTTATTCACAGGATCTTGTTGTACTGAAAGAAAAGCACGGTGTTAATGTATACCGTACACCTACCAGCGTCATGGATGAGCAGCTCAAAGCCTGGGATATCGTGGTTAAGCGATTCAATAAGTCGGATCCATTTTTCAAGAAGGTAATCGAGTCACAGATGGCCTGGGCGAAGCGGCATGGTGCTTACGCATTGAATAATGCGCCGGACTACCAGGGTGCTTACAAGCATTATTTTGGTAAATTGTAAGTAATAACCAGCATTAACTAACCGGAGGGGCGGTATCTTAAAGTACCGCCCCTGTTTTATCCCGCCAATATCGATTTGATTACGCCAGGTGCTGCGCCATGTTGACCCGCATACTTCATTTTATCGATAGCCTGAGCGCCTGGTCCGGAAAGGCCTTCGCATGGTGTATCGTTATCTTAACATTCTCAACCTGCTACGAAGTCTTTGTACGCTATGTGCTCAATGCTCCGACCGTATGGGCATTCGACATGAGCGTGCAAATGTATGGTGCATTGTTCATGATGAGCGGTGCCTATGCATTGTCCCAAGGTGCACACGTTCGCGGTGACGTCCTGTATCGACTACTGAGCACAAAAACCCAGGCAAAAATTGATCTGGTTCTCTATATATTGTTCCTCATGCCTGGTGCATTGGCATTAATTGTTTATGGGTACAGCTTTGCATCAGACTCATGGTTTTACAAGGAAGTGAGCTGGAGTAGCCCGGCACGTATTCAAATCTATTTTTTCAAAACCCTGATTCCTGTCTCAGGCACATTGGTTTTACTCCAGGGTATAGCAGAAGCAGTAAGGTGCATTATTTGTATTAAAACCGGAGAGTGGCCTGCCCGATTGCACGATGTACAGGAAACTGAAACCATGCTGATGAATGAGCAAGAAGACCTACGCAAGCTGGGAGAAGACCATGTCTGATCCTGTAGTAGCAGTATTTATGCTCGGCCTGTTTATTTTTATGGTCATGCTGGGTTTTCCAATTGCATTCACGCTAATCGCCATGGGCCTCGGGTTTGGTTATTACGCCTATTACGACCCCGAACGCATGCAAACCATATTCGATAATCGGATATTCGATTTATTTGTGCAGAATACTTTTTCGGTAATGTCCAACGACGTATTGGTGGCCGTGCCACTCTTCTTATTCATGGGCTATGTGGTCGAACGGGCCAACATAGTCAATCGACTATTCTTCAGTATTCAGTTAGCTGCGCGTCACTTGCCGGGTTCGATGGCGGTAGCGGCGCTATTTACCTGTGCCATTTTTGCCACCGCATCTGGAATAATTGGTGCGGTCGTCACCTTAATGGGTATGCTGGCGTTTCCCGCGATGTTGAAGGCTGGCTATGATGAAAGCTTCGCCGCCGGCGTCATCTGTGCTGGTGGCTGCCTCGGCATCCTGATACCGCCTTCGATCATGCTAATTGTTTACTCGGCTATAGCGGAAATATCGCCGTTACGCCTCTACGCCGCGGCAATGTTCCCCGGTCTGCTATTAGCTGGTTTATATATGGTGTATGTAGTCGGGCGCGCAACCTT
>CAXMRQ010000124.1:0-29044 GCA_964196115.1 uncultured Gammaproteobacteria bacterium | reverse complement strand
TTTTTTATGGCGAAAAGAAGGCGGACGGGGAGCCTCGCAGTTCAGCCAAAATCTCAGGGTGAGGTGGAAAAGGGAATTCCTTTCCGTAAATTACCTTAATAATAGACATAGGCCAGAAACTCGAATTTAATAGAGGTATATATCGCGTTATATTAAAATTGGAAAATATTGATCAGGGAATCTATTGTGAAATTCGAGTTATTATGAATGTTGTTGCCGATTTAAATGACGATGCTCAGCCGGTTGATGCCACGGATGATAATCGCGGTAATCGAACCGAGTTATCAGATGAAAGCGCAGCTAATTCTGTTCGAGTAGCTGACCTCAAGGATCACCCTTATCAGTTATTAACGCCCGATGTGGTAATTGACGCTGTAGAGTCAACTGGACGATATTCCGATGCGCGTATTCTTGCTCTTAACAGTTATGAAAACCGCGTATATCAGGTCGGTATGGATGAGGGCGAACCAGTGATTGCTAAATTTTATCGGCCCGATCGCTGGACGGTAGAACAAATCATTGAAGAGCATCAGTTTACACAGCAGCTTTACGATCTGGAGATACCCGTTGTGCCACCGTTGGTGATTGACGAGGAATCTGCGACACCTACTTTGTCTCATTTTAGTCATTTCAATTTCTCTATCTACCCCAGGCAGGGAGGTAGGGCGCCTGAGCTGGATAATCTCGATCACCTGCACCAGTTAGGTCAATTTATCGGTCGAATTCATTCGGTGGGAGCGAGCATTACTTTTAAGCACAGGATTGCATTGAGGCTGCAGGCCTATGGTTACGATAGTGTCGACTATTTATTAGATAATGGGTTTATTCCTAAAGATGTTCGACCGGCTTATGAATCCATAGCCAGTGAAGTATTGGCGGCAATCGAACTCAACAGTCCTGAATCTGATGAAATCACGCAGATCAGCCTGCACGGCGATTGCCATCCGGGTAATGTATTGTGGCGGGATGATCGTCCGCATTTTGTCGATTTTGATGATGCGATTACAGGCCCCTCAATTCAGGATCTATGGATGTTATTGTCAGGCGATACGCCTAATAAACAACGCCAGTTGTCTGAGATTATTGAGGGTTACGAGATATTTCGTGAATTCGATTTGCGCGAATTAAGATTGATCGAACCTCTACGCGCAATGCGTGTTCTGAACTACAACGCCTGGTTGGCAAAACGCTGGGATGATCCGGCATTTCCGATGAGCTTTCCCTGGTTTAATACGCCTCGCTATTGGTCGGAGCATATACTCGAACTGAAGGAATTGCTGACCAGCCTGCATGAACCCACATTAACCATGCCCGATCAAGCTTAGAGTATCCTTTGAGTAATGTTACACAGCTGCGCTGGGTTGGATTGCTTTCCTTTTCTCTCCAACTAATAAGACTATTCCAGATAGAACGATAACCATTGCTCCGCCTAGCATTAACATTGTCGGTTTTTCGTCCCAGATAAGGTAACCAATGAATATCGCCAGCACTACGCTGGTATATTTAAATGGCCCGATGAATGAAAGTTCACCCATCCGGGTACCTACGATATAGCAAATATAGCCACAAAATATGGCTACCGCTAGTGCCGGGAACCAGATATACCAGCCTATATCGACGTTGACCCAGCCCTGAAAAAGAGACAGCGCACCGCCACCCAACATCACAATCCATGCGTTGGTAAATGCAACTTGCATCGACGGGATATCATTCGGTACGTAACGGATAGTCAGGTCTCGCAGGGCGACGAAAATTGCGCAAACGATGGGAAATAGGACCGCCCAGTTGACTGCCTCGGAAAAAGGGTTGGTAATCATTAAAACCCCGACAAATCCGGCGAAGATTACCAACCATCGCAGCCAGTTAACTTTTTCGTTCAGGAATATCGACACCAGAACAGCGAGAAAAATGGGTGACGAAAAACCCAGTGTAGAGGCGGTTGCTAATGGCAACATCGATAGCCCGGTAAGAAACGCAAAGGTCGCGCCGAGTTCTAGCAACCCACGAATGATATTCCAGCGATGAAACGCTCGTCGGGATATTACGGGTTTACCCGACGCCAGCAAAAATATGGTAAAAATCAGACATACCGATAGCCCTCGAATAAACATGATTTGGCCGATACCAAAAACCTGGGTCAAGTGTTTAACGATGGCATCGTTGCTGGTAATCATCACCATCGCGACCATGACCAGTAATGCGGCCTTAATATTGTTATTGTGCAAGATAAATCTCTTTTATATCTCAGAAAAGTCACTGACCGGAATCGTCAGGAAACCCGCTGTAACCCTTATTGACCTACTGTTCTGTTAACCTAGAAACCGCAGTTGGATCACGAAAGTATGCACACCAAAAGTAGACGCTTTAGGCGAGCTCTTGACGCACCTGGAGAATTTGAAAAATCCCTCATTAGCATGTCATTAAACACGCAATCCCGCCGTACGCTTTGCCTGGATAGTAAGCCGACAGTTGAATGCTAAACTGCATTAAATTGGTCTCAGCGGATTAATGGTTGGGCAGTTTGCAATAATCTCAATAATTTGACTATCGAATTTTCTCGCTCTTCCTCTGCGTCTTTGCGAGAACATAGGTTGTATGTTTTTATGATTTATTCGTGTTCGGCCAGGTGTCGCTCAGTCGATATCCTTCGGGCCAGGGGTCGTCCGGATCGAGCATGATTTGATGCGTGCCAGTTATCCAGGCACGACCACGGATTGAAGGGATAATTGCTTTTTTATCACCAACCCTGGTTTCCTCAACGATGGCACAGTCGAAGCGTGAATCGATGATTGAACGGCCGATCATACGATCCCCGAGTTTCAAAATCCCCTTCGCATGCAACACCGCCATGCGTGCCGAACAACCGGTGCCAGTGGGAGATCGATCCAGTTTCCCTGGCTTGATGACGACACTATTGCGGCTTACCGCTATGCCGTCATTATACTCAAGTGGGCATGCAATCTGGCAAAATGAAATGTGATTCCAGTCTGGATTGGTAGGGTGTGAAAAACCGAGCTGTGCATTAGCCGCTTCGGTAATTTTGATTCCAGTTTCAACCAGGTCGCGCGCCTCGTCGGGCTTAATTTCGAAACCCAGTGCTGAGGCATCGACAATGACGAAGCTGTCGCCGCCATAAGCAGTATCGACCGTCAGGGTCCCTATTCCAGGTATTTCGAGGTTTACATCCAGTTGGTCTGCGAATGAGGGCAGGTTATTTACTTCGATGCTTTGCGCCTTTCCCTGTTCACAATATGCTTTGACCTTAACAAGTCCGCCGGGCGCTTCCAGATAAAACTCGGTTAGTGGTTGGTGCATTTCAATCAGCCCGGTATCGAGTAATACGGTCGACACACAAATTGAGTTAGAGCCAGACATCGGTGGTGTGTACTCCGGCTCCATAATGATAAAGCCGAATTTTGCCTGTGGATTTTTTGCCGGTACGAGTAAATTAATGTGCTTGAATACGCCGCCGCGAGGTTCATTCAGCATTAATTGACGTAAACCCTGATCCGAATCAATCCAGCGCGACTGATCCCACAGGCTGTCACCGGGTGGCGGTGCCACGCCGCCGACAATAACGTTACCGACTTCACCTTCTGCATGGCATGACACCATATGGATGATATTTTTCGTCCTCATGGTTTTCTGAAATGGAGAAAAAAATAAATCAACCAGCCGAGCAGGACAACGAAATATATACCCAATGCCCAGGCTATGCCGTGATTCAGGCGTGGGGCCTGGTCGAAATTCGCCTGGATTACCAGTTGCACTGCAATAATCGCGAGGCTCAAATGCAACACACCCATCACCAGCATTTGGCGTCGAAAGAATTCCCTGGTTTGATCCAGGCGTTCGGGCGCGAGCCAATACTCGGGGTTGGGAATTTTCATGCCAAAACGAGCTCGCCTTTCAGACCATCTGGGGGAATAAATGAAGATTAAAATCAACAGCCCCAGCATCGCGAGGTAAAGCCCAAAAAATCCGTTTTTACCCGACCAGCCATTGGGCGCGCCGAGACCATCGAAGTGAGACGCAACCACGTCGGACATCTGTGGGTAATAAAACACGATTTGAATAATCGCCAGGGAGATAAGTGCGAAAAAAATTCGATTCAACCAAATCATCTGTGGCTTACTATTTTGACCATCAAGTCATTCGATTAACCCGGTAAAAACATAAAAAACCCCGCCGGGTGTGCGGGGTTAGAATTACTCTAGACCAGATTGTTTTACTGGTACTCGAAAGACTTGCTCTCCAGTACGGAACGGTCATCGTCCATAACGTTCACTGTCCAGGTTCCGGCCCAGCTTTTCTGTAGTGTCTTGCTAGTCCATACGCGCCAGCGAGCACCAGCAACATCAAAAGATTTTTCAAACATGATCTTGCCGTCGTACATCCACTGGTGAGTTACCGTGTGTCCACTTAAATCTGTCAATTCAGTAAAAAACGAAATCGAGTTGTACGAGTCAGAGCTGATGCTGTCAACCATAATGACCGGCTCACGATTATCGACACCGATCGTAAATAATGCGCGACTGACGCTGCCAGCAAAAGCGTTGCTGCCGATAAAAAGGGTTATTGTTAGTAATGCAAATTTGACGATGTGGCGCATTGATTTCTCCATTGGTTTGTGTGACGGCAGACTATATCAATAAATGATCCACAATACAGTAGCTGTATGGGTTTCTGTGACTATCTTCATAGATTTTTCAGCTTAATTCTTCACCTGTTGTAGCATTGCGATCATTGCAATCGAACTCGGCGACAGTGTTCGATTTCTGCGCGTCACTAATCCGAGTGGTCGTTCGATCTCCAAACCGTTTAATGGCCGTCCAATTATGCTGTTATCCAGCATACTGATCGGCAGCATGCTCCAGCCTAGATTGGCCGAAACCATGACCTTGATAGTTTCGAGGTAATTAGTTTCGAGAATAATTTTCATCGAATCTTTGTTAACGGCGAAATGGTTATTAATAATTTTGCGAGTAAAAGTGCCCATTGAAGGTAAAATAGCGGGATGCTGGAGCAATATATCGCTATTTATCCGGGGCAAACTCGACAATGGGTGATCGGGTGCAAGAACAATCTGTAACAGGTCGATCCAGATTGGTAGCAGATTTAACCTGTCGTCAGGGATTTCGGGTAGCGTAACGATAGCAAGTTCGAGTTCATTGTTAGCAATAGCAACGCAGGCGTCTTCAGAGTCCATAAAATGTAAATCAAGATCGACTTCCGGATAGGTAATTTTAAAGTCACGCAGTATCCCTGGTAGTCGATGCAGGCCGACGTGATGGCTGGTAGCCAGGCTGAGGATACCGGATGGTTTATCGTTTTGATGCGCGAGGCTGGATTTGTAAGTCTTAACCTCAAGCAGAATTCGCTCGGCGTGTGGCATCAGCGCCAGTCCGTTCGGAGTAAGAATGCTTTTTTTGCCGATACGGTCGAATAATATGGTTTTCATATTATCTTCCAGTTGGCGGATTCTTTTACTCACTGCAGGCTGAGTAATATGCAGTCGCTCAGCGGCCAGCGAGAATGATTTCAGTTCGGCGACTGCGAGGAAAGCGTAGATTTGTGATATTTGCATATTCCAATTGGTTATCAAAATAATGAAAAATATGAATTAGAGTTATTTTACAAACAAGCGTAGAATTTTCGCAAGCGATAATTGGGGTTAAATTATGACCGCGCAAACACTTTACGACAAAATTTGGGCATCACATGAAGTGCGCTGCGATGAAGGCGGTACCGCACTGTTATATATTGATCGGCATCTGGTGCATGAAGTCACTTCGCCGCAGGCTTTTGAAGGTTTGCAAATGGCGGGTCGCCCGCTATGGCGCAAACAGTCAATACTTGCGGTTCCCGATCACAATGTTCCGACCATAGGATTAGAAAAAGGTATTACCGATCCGGTATCGCGACTACAGGTTGATACGCTCAACGAAAACTGCGACAAATACCAGTTGGTCGAATTCAAAATGGGTGATATTCGCCAGGGTGTTGTGCATGTCATCGGTCCCGAGCAGGGCGCTACCTTACCCGGTATGACCGTTGTTTGTGGTGACTCGCATACCTCTACGCATGGTGCTTTTGCCGCACTTGCATTTGGCATCGGTACTTCCGAAGTCGAACATGTATTAGCCACCCAGTGCCTGATTCAGAAAAAATCGAAGAATATGCGCGTAACCGTCGATGGTGCGGTGGCCGAGGGTATTACTGCCAAGGATATCGTACTGAGGATTATCGGCGAGATAGGTACTGCCGGCGGCACCGGGCACACCATAGAGTTTGCCGGCGAAGCGATTCGTAATCTGTCGATGGAAGGCCGTATGACGCTATGTAATATGACCATCGAAGGCGGTGCACGTGCGGGTCTGGTTGCCTGCGATCAAACTACCATCGATTATGTAAAAGGACGCCCGTTTGCACCCACTGGCGATAACTGGGATAAAGCAGTTGCCTACTGGCAATCTTTACACTCAGATGCCGATGCCGTTTTCGACCGCGAAGTTCGCATCGACGGCGCTTCGATTGAGCCGCAGGTTACCTGGGGAACCTCACCCGAAATGGTAATAGCAATTAACGATAATGTACCCGACCCGGCTAATGAATCCGATCTGGTGAGATCTGGGGGCATGCAAAACGCGCTTGATTACATGGGTTTAGCAGCAAATACGCCTTGCGACAAGATTTCGCTGGATAAGATTTTTATCGGTTCCTGCACTAATTCGCGCATTGAAGATTTGCGCGCAGCCGCACTGGTAGCTAAAGGTCGCAAGGTGGCAGACAATATCAAGTTGGCCATGGTGGTGCCCGGATCCGGTCTGGTTAAACAGCAGGCCGAATATGAAGGTTTGCATCAGGTATTTATCGATGCAGGTTTCGAATGGCGTGAACCGGGTTGTTCGATGTGCCTGGCAATGAACGATGATCGGCTCGAGCCGGGCGAACGTTGCGCTTCGACTTCGAATCGAAATTTTGAAGGCCGGCAGGGGCAGGGCGGCCGTACCCACCTGGTGTCACCGGCAATGGCGGCCGCGGCTGCTATCTATGGTCATTTTGTTGATGTGCGTAATCTGAATTGAGGTGAGTATGGAAAAATTTCAAAAATTCAGCGGCATTGTCGCGGCGATTGACCGACCCAATATCGACACCGATGCGATTATTCCGAAGCAGTATCTGAAGTCGATAAAACGTTCGGGTTTTGGTGTTAATTTATTCGATGACTGGCGTTATATGGATCCCGGTGCGCCCGGAGAAAGTAATGCCGAGCGTCGCATCAACCCTGATTTTGTACTCAATAAATCGCCATTCAAACATGCGCAAATTTTACTCGCGAGAGAGAATTTTGCCTGTGGTTCATCGCGCGAACACGCCGTCTGGGCGTTGATGGATTTTGGTTTCAAGGCCGTTATCGCACCGAGTTTTGCTGATATTTTTTACAATAACAGCTTTAAAAATGGTTTTTTACCAATCGTATTCAACGCCACCCTGATAGATCAGCTATTTGATGAACTAGATCAGCAGCAGGATTATCGATTAAGTGTTGACCTCGAAAATCAAATAGTTAGCAACGCTGCCGGTTTTGAAATGCCTTTTGAAATTGACGATTTCCGTAAATATTGCCTGCTAAACGGATTCGATGATATCGGTTTGACGATGCAGCATGCCGATAAAATCAAGGCATTCGAAGAAAAGTATTATGAAAAAGCGCCCTGGCTTGGGGCTTAAACGATGACTAAAAAAATTGCGATATTGCCCGGCGATGGTATCGGTCCTGAAATTGTGACTGAGGCTGAGAAATTACTGCACTGCCTGCAGCAGGATTTTGGATTAGATGTTGAACTGGAGTCTGCTGCAATTGGTGGCGCTGGATTTGATGCGGCCGGACATCCACTGCCTCAGGCGACTCTGGCTCTTTGTCAGCAGGCCGATGCTATTCTTCTCGGTTCGGTCGGTGGCCCCCAGTACGAGGCATTGGATCGTGATCTCAGGCCGGAACGTGGGCTACTGGGTTTGCGTGCCTCGTTAGAACTGTTTTCCAACCTGCGACCAGCTTTACTTTATCCGCAACTCGCCAGCGCCTCCAGTTTGAAAGCGGAAATCGTTTCGGGCCTCGATATTATGATCGTGCGCGAGCTTACCGGCGGGATTTATTTTGGCAAGCCTCGGGGTATTCGCGATCTCGAAAACGGCGAACGCGAAGGTTTTAACACCTTAATATATGCCGAACACGAAATTGAACGTATCGCGCGTTCCGCATTCGATATCGCCATGTTGCGAAATAAAAAATTGTGCTCGGTGGATAAGGCGAATGTACTTGAAGTTTCCGAACTCTGGCGTGAAGTCGTCATCCGAGTTGGCAACGACTATCCCGAAGTTGAGTTATCGCATATGTACGTCGACAACGCGTCGATGCAGCTGGTACGTGCGCCCAAGCAATTCGACGTCATGGTAACCACCAACATGTTTGGAGACATACTGTCCGATACTGCGGCTATGCTGACTGGTTCAATCGGTATGCTGCCATCAGCTTCGCTGGATAAGAATGGTAAGGGTATGTACGAACCAATTCACGGTTCGGCACCGGATATTGCAGGTAAGAGTATCGCCAATCCGCTGGCGACATTATTGTCGGTTGCGATGATGTTGCGCTATAGCCTGGGTCAACCTGAGCTGGCAAATTTGATCGATACCGCTGTCGGCAATGTGTTGAATCAGGGATTTCGCACCGCCGATATTGCTGAAAGTGGCAATACCGTGAGTACTGTGGAAATGGGCAACGCGGTAGTCGCAGCGCTACGTCAGCTAGCAGCCTGATTAGACTTAACCCGGAAAATTCATAAATCATGCACAATCTCACTTGCCTATTGATTCCACAAGAAATATATCCTCAGTCGCTCGGAATCATTGATACGAGACTTGTTCGGATATTTCCTTGTGAAATCAATATGCTGCGCGATCTTCGCGCAGATTTATAAAATTTCCGGGTAAAATATAGAGAATTAATAAATAATGAAGCGAGTAGGATTTGTCGGATGGCGAGGCATGGTCGGCTCCGTGCTGATGCAGCGCATGCTGCAGGAAAATGACTTTGCCAATATTGACGAAGCGGTTTTTTATACGACTTCCCAGGTAGGTCAGAGCGGGCCTGATATTGGTCGGGATATCCCCGCGTTAGAGGATGCTACAGACCTGGAGTCCCTGAAGTCGATGGATGCAATTGTTACCTGCCAGGGTGGTGACTATACCAATCAGGTATATGCCGATTTACGTAACAGTGGCTGGAAGGGCTACTGGATCGATGCTGCTTCGACACTACGCATGCAGGATCACACTGTAATTGTTCTCGACCCGGTTAATCGTTCGGTCATCGATAGCGCACTAGCGGAGGGCAAAAAAGATTTTATCGGTGGCAACTGCACCGTGAGTCTAATGATGCTTGGTATGGCTGGGTTATTTGAGCATAACTTGATCGACTGGGTTAGCGTTATGACTTATCAGGCGGCTTCTGGTGGAGGCGCCAGGCACATGCGCGAACTGATTTCGCAAATGGGCAGTATTTATTCCAGTGTTGCAACTTTACTCGATGACCCGGGTTCGGCGATTCTGGAAATCGATCATAAAGTTACTCAGCAATTACAATCGTCCGATTATCCATCCGATCAGTTTGGCGTACCACTGGCGGGTAGTCTGATCCCCTGGATAGATTCGCAACTCGATAACGGACAAAGCAAGGAAGAATGGAAGGGCGGTGTCGAGGCGAATAAAATCCTCGGTAACACCGATAACAATATTCCCATCGACGGCATTTGCGTGCGTATAGGTGCGATGCGATCCCACTCGCAGGCATTGACTGTAAAACTCAAGCGCGACGTACCGATGGATGAGATTCAGCAAATGCTGGCCGAGTCTAATGATTGGGTTAAGGTGCTGCCAAATGATAAGGAGATTAGCATGCAACAACTATCACCCGCTGCAGTGACAGGTACACTCAACATACCGGTAGGGAGATTGCGCAAGATGAATATGGGTAAGGAATATCTGGCGGCATTTACCGTAGGTGATCAGTTACTGTGGGGTGCAGCCGAACCCCTGCGCCGAATGCTAAATATCCTTCAGGAATAAATAATGGACACGCCCAGGGTCGCGATTACTCATTCGAGCAGTCTGTTAGCAGAAGCGATTCTGGAAAGGCTAAGCGAAATCAATCTTTCATCAGAATTAATCGTATTGCTCGATGATGAGTCGCATGCCGGTACCCGGCTAGCTTACGGAGATAGTTATCTCAAGATCCAGAATCAATACGAATATGACTATTTCGATTGTGGTCTGGTTTTAATGCTGGAATATGATCAGTTAATCGAAGAAACCCTATCAAATCTGGATGCGATCCTTTTAAGTCATAGGTTACAAAGCGACGATCAACCAGTGTTTGCGCCCAATGTCGACGCGAAACTGAATATATCCTATAGTCAGCAATCAATTAAGTTAGCAGACGCTGAGCTCAGTTGTCTGCTAGGCGTGTTGCCGGTGCTCCACCAGCGGTTTCCAATTACCCATATTAATACGGTATTGATGCGAAGTGCCGAGTTGCGAGGGAAGGCAGGAATTGACGAGTTAGCTAGCCAGACTGTAGCGCTGCTTAATTCGAAAGAAGCTAATCCACAGGTATATCCTTTACAAATCGCATTTAATGTAATCCCTGGGGCATCTGACCAGATTTTTAATCGGGATATAGCAGATGTTATTGGCAGTGAAACGATCAAATGTGTACACCAGATCGTTGACGTATCGGTTTTTCATGGTTTATCAGCTGCTGTGCAGCTAACATTCCTATCTGAGGTCGATTTAAGTGCCTGTCAGTCGATATTGGAGGGGATAAAAAATGTGCAGCTTAAATCAACCGTGTCTAGCCCAATTACTGATTGTAATCAATCGTTTGGCTGTGTTATAAGTCGGCTCGAACAGGCACCAAATCAGCCTAAAACCTTGCAATTCTGGATGATTGCAGACCCGATTCGGTATGGATTGGCGAATAATTACGTGAATATCACAGATATTTTGCTAAAATCTTTTTTATAATCTATAGTTACATGTACTTGTGAAAGTGCTTTCTTTAAAGTAAATTCTCTAACTGTAAGATAGGTGTATGGATTTTCAGCACTTTTTAAAAGAAATGCAGGCGAGAGTTTGGGAGACAAAACGTGCGTAATCTGGGACTAATTATAACTTTCTGTTTGGCAAGTCTGTCATTGCCTTCGAATAGTTTTGCATTAGGTCTGGGCGAAATTGAAATTAATTCATTTTTGAACCAGCCATTAGATGCTGAAATAGAGGTTATCTCCGCACGCACCGGCGAAATAGACGATTTACTGGTTTCGCTCGCCTCGCGGGATTCGTTCAAAAGAGCCGGTTTGTCCCGTCCCCGATATCTCTCCGATTTAAGATTCGCTGTTAAAAAAAATGAGGCAGGCGACTCGGCAGTCGTTTTAGTCACCACAAAAAAAGCGGTAAAAGAACCATTTCTTAATTTTCTCATCGAGGCCGACTGGTCTAAAGGGCGAGTATTAAGAGAATTCACTGTACTACTTGACCCACCGTTTTACGCAGATAGCCCCGCACCCACTCAAGCAGTTAGTCAGTCAACGCCATCACAACCATCAGCTTCGTCGACGATTAGTACTCCGGTTGTCGACGAAGTAACATTTATTGAACCTGTTACTAACCAACCCGTTACGCCCATAGCGACTAGTTCAATTACTGAATTGAGCGAAGAGCAAACGATTACTGAACCTATTGCACTATTGGCTGACACTGATAGTGGTAGCGATAACCAAATTAAGCCGATTGAGCTGGCTGCGGATGAACCAGTCGAACTGACCGCGGACGAATTGATTGCGTTGTCCACAGAAGAACTGGTTGCACTATTTGGTGATGGATCAGCCACACCGTCCGTACCTGTAGCACTGTCTGAAGACTCCGAGAGTAGTATTGATAGCGAAGAAATTCAGACCATCGTCGCCATCGAAGATGAAATAATGATGGTTGACGAATTGCTGGTTGAAAAAGGAGATACATTATGGAGTATCGCCTCGAAATATCAGGATTCCGAACATAGTATCGATCAGGTAATGCTGGCGTTACAAAGTATGAACCCCGGTGCTTTCAACGATAATAATATTAATAACCTGAATCTCGGCGCCGTTCTCAGAGCGCCTGATGACGAGCAGCTGGATCGATTAAGCAAACGCCAGGCGCACGTCAAGGTGCTGGAACAAAATGGTTTGTGGGACGACTATGTCGCGCGAGTAACAGGTTCGACACCGATTTCTTTCGCCGGTGAAGGCGTTGAAAGCAGTGCTACTAGCAAAGGCAGTGATGGTAAAAGCGTTGAAGACTCGACCAACTTGAGTCTGCTCGCTCCAGGAGATGGTAATTCTGACGCAGCTGGGACGCAGGGAGAAGGCAATGATGCCAATGAGCTGCGCAGGCAACTCGCGCTTGCTGAAGAAGATCTTGAGGCGTCAAAAGTTGAAAACACTGATCTTGAGTCTCGCATAGCCGAATTGGAAGCAACCCTGAGCAAAGTTCAGGAATTGCAGAAAATGGTGGAAATAGAAGACAACAGTCTTGCCCAGCTACAGGCAGACAAAGCTGCGGAAGCAGAAGCAGAAGCCGCAGAGCAGGCTGCGGCAGAAAAGGCAGTTCTTGAACAGGCTATTGAAGCGGCCCGACAAACCGAACAGGAATCGACAGGCGAGACCTTGAGCGAAGAGGAAGCCCTACTAGAGAAATTGCTTGCGGAAGAAGGAAACGTCAGCCAGCAAGATAGTATTACTCCTCCAGCGCCGGTCATAATTACTGAACCGGTGTCGGAGGACGGCATAATCCCGCCGGGATTTGTTGATATGCTGACCGGAGTTCTGGATATCTTGCCATCGATGGAAAGCATACTCGGCGATCCGATTATACTCGGTACGCTCGCTGGTATAGTGATTTTACTACTAATTCTGGTTCTGGTAAAACGCAGAAAAGGTAGCGATCCCGACGACGATGACGCACTAACTGTCAGTATTCCTGATGACGATCTATTCGCTAACGAGGAAGAGCTTACCCCAATCCATTTGGCAGTTGAGAAAAGTTCGGACGATACCAATATAAATGTCCCGAGCGCGGAAGATCTGGAAGATGATGTAGCTGATTTCGCGCCTACTGCCGTCATACCTCAGGTAGAGGCTGTCGAAACCGAAGCTCAGGAATCCTCAGCGGAAGAGCAAGACGATACATTAAATGAGGTTGATGTTTATCTGGCTTACGGCCTGTACGACAATGCCGAAGATTTGCTAACCCAAAGCCTTGAAACGAACCCGGAACGAGCCGATTACCGTGCGAAATTGCTTGATACCTATTTTGCTACCAAAAACGCCGAAAAATTTGTAGGACAGGCCGAGACACTGAAATCGATGGGGGAATCAGCGAACTCCTATTGGGGCCGGGTGCAAGCTATGGGCTACGAATTGGCACCGGATAATGCATTGTTTTCTGGCGGCAAGGACAGTGATATTAGCACCGCAGAATTTGGTCTGGAAAAACCAGAAGCTGCTGATTTTGATTTGGGAGCTGAGGAAGACAGTACTAATTTTTCAACAACTGATTTTAATCTGAGTGAAGATTCGGACGAATTCACTGATACTCAAAATTTTGTCGAAACCGTAGCCAGGGAAGAATCTGCGCCTGAAGAAATTGAACATATTGAGGAACTACCGAATTTAGATGACTTGGCGGAACCGGACGATGGGTTCAGTAAGAGTGTTGCCGATTCAAGCGAATTGGAAGAATCTGGAGACGATCTAGGCGAACTCGAGTTTTCTTTTGATGCTGAAGAAGAGGCCGCAGAGGATTCGGGGGATGATGGCGCGATGGATTTCGAGTTACCCGAGGATATGGATTTAAGCGAGGATGAATCTATTGGCAAGTCAGAAGCAACGTCAATTGATTTCGATCTGGATGATTCTAATGGATTCAGTCTAGATGAGGAAGATGAAGAAGATGAAGCCAACGTCGAGGCGACTGCGCTGATAGATATGGTCGACGATTTTGACGCTACTGCATTTGAGATCAGTTCAAACGACGGCTCTGATCTGCACGATAATATCAATCTGGGTATGGACGATACGTCACTGGATAACGCTGTTGAGGATAATCTGGCGTTACCTGCCGATGATGGCGAAGACTATGATCCAACCGCATTCACCAGTGATGTCGACGACGACGTAGTTGGGACAGGTGATGATTTCTCGTTTGACCTTGATGATGATGCCGCGATGGATGTTGATATTGATAGCCATCCAGCCAAAACAGATACCTTTGCACCTGGCGACTTTGATGATCCCGAAGAGCTATTAGCCTCTGAAACCGATATTGAAGACCTCGATTTTGGTGATATCGACGACCTGATGCTGCCCGATGATGCCGACGAAGTCGGCACCAAGCTAGATCTGGCGCGGGCATTCATTGATATGGGTGATACTGAAGGTGCTCGTAGTAGTCTTGATGAAGTTCTGGCTGAAGGTAATGAAGATCAGAGAGCCGAAGCAACAGATATCATTAAACATTTATAATTTAGAGGGGATCTGAGTTAATAGGGTCTTTTGCCGCTTTTTAGGAATTACGGAAACTAGTTAAATAATTTTTTAGAATACCTCGGACTCCTCAAGGCTGATGTAGCTTAAGCCTGCTATCGTAGATAGCGGGCTTTTTTTTGCCCTTATACTATTAAATTTTGGCAACTTAGAATTAATTATCAGGGCTAGGAATCTATCGGACTTAGGATAAATCTCGGTAACTGCTCCTGCGTTGCCTAAGGGCACCTACTGTTGGCGCCTAAAGCGCCTACTGTTGGTACTCTACCTCCGGGACGCCGGACCGCTACATCCATGCAGTCGCACTGCGGAAAAACCATTTTGGCCAGAAAATCCTGTCCATTTTGTTAAATTTGAATGACTATTCGTCTCAATCGATAGAAAAATCTGACTCAAAATGACTTTCCCTCGACAATTGCGTCCTGCATTGTTCTACTACCGTACATCCTGTACATATCGCTACAATCGCCTAAAGCGCCTACTGTTGGTACCTATGTTCGACAGACTCCTGGCATTACTGATGCTCCTGCTCCAGTATTTTATAATATTATTATTTTTATGGGGTAAAAATATTGCTGTCCAAAATGCACCGGAAAAATCACATTGGCTAAGTATGCTATAGGCGTCGAATACGCAGGGACTGCTTATAGTGGCTGGCAAAGGCAAAAGCACGCTGCCTCAATCCAGCAATATATTGAAGAGGCAATCGGATATGTGGCCAACCATCCAGTGCTATTGGTGTGTGCTGGAAGAACTGACGCTGGTGTGCATGCGGTTGAGCAGGTCGCACATTTTGAAACGGGGGTACAGCGTGATAATCGGGCCTGGTTATTAGGCTCCAACTGCCGCCTACCTCGGGATATTCGTGTTAAATGGGTAATACCGATAGCGCCAGATTTTCATGCTCGATTTAGTGCTTTGGCGCGAAGTTATCGATATATTATTTTCAATAGTGGGGTGCCAAGCGCTTTGTTCCACGGTAAAGTTAGCTGGGAATATCGGCCGCTTGATCATCAAAAAATGCATCAAGCAGCACAAATATTGCGCGGAGAACATGATTTCAGTTCTTTTCGTGCGGTCGGCTGCCAGGCCAAATCGTCTAGACGTAACATTCATGAAATTAGTTTAACCAGGCAGGGTGATCTGATATATCTGGATATTAAGGCGAATGCCTTTCTGTATCATATGGTGCGAAATATAGCCGGTAGTTTGATGGCAGTGGGATCGGGTGAAAAGTCTGGCGAATGGTTTAGCGAAGTATTTCTAAGCAAGGACCGCAAATGCGCCGATGTGACGGCAGCAGCTGCCGGCCTATACTTTCTGCGTGCGCACTATACAGATGAATTTAAGCTGCCCATTAACGGTAAAAAACCATTATTATTCTAGGTTATGCAAAATAGAACGCGAATTAAAATATGCGGTATTACGCGTTTGTGCGATGCCCAGCAGGTAGCAGTACTAGGTGGTGACGCTATTGGTCTCGTGTTCCACGCTGCAAGCCCGCGCGCAATAGAGCTCGAAAAAGCGTTGGAAATTCGACAGACAATGCCTCCTTTTGTCACGGTAACTGCATTATTTATGAACGAAAACGAAAAATGGATTAAGCAGGTTGTGGATACTGTCATGCCCGATTGTATTCAGTTTCATGGAGAGGAGACGGGGCAATTTTGTCGACAGTGGTCGAGGCCGTTCATAAAGGCCATTCCAATGGGTACTGTCGACGATGCCAATCGCTATGCGGAACAATATCCCGAGGCAGAGGGATTCCTGTTAGATAGCAATGTTGCTGGACGCCAGGGTGGCTCGGGTGATACATTTGACTGGTCAAAAATACCTTCAACGTTTGACTTTCCACTGATACTGGCCGGAGGGCTCAAGCCGTCGAACGTGTCGGCAGCGATCGCCCAAATTAGACCCTGGGGGGTAGATGTCAGCAGTGGGGTAGAACAGTCAAAAGGTATTAAAGATCACGATTTAATAGAGCAATTGTTTGATGAAGTTAATCGTATTGACCGCAGCGAAGAAGCTGCTAGATGACTATAAACGCAGCCTGAGATTTAAACTAAAGTTGTGGATTACTCTTAAGATGAGAATAAAAATGAGCGGTAACAGTGAGCAAGCGGCATGAGTTGGTTTGAAAACCTGCTGCCTTCCAAGATTCGCACTTCAGGGATCAGCGATAAAAAAAATGTGCCCGAAGGTCTGTGGGCGAAATGCGATGCCTGTGATGCGATCATTTATCGAGCTGAACTGGAACGAAATCAGGATGTTTGCACCAAATGTGACTACCATATGCGTATTCCTGCCAGACGCCGACTGGAGAAATTTTTCGACCAGGAGGGGCAGGTTGAGATAGCGGCTAACATCGAATCCGAAGATATACTAAAATTCCGCGATGATAAAAAATATCGCGACAGGCTGATTCAGGCACAAAAACTAACGGGTGAAAAAGACGCATTGATTGTGATGCAGGGTAAGGTAAAAGGCGTGGCTTTGGTGGCCGCTGCTTTCGAATTTAAATTCATGGGCGGTTCCATGGGTTCGGTAGTCGGCGAGAAATTTGTACGCGCGGTGAATGCCTGTATTGAAGCCAATATTCCGCTGGTATGTTTTACTGCCAGCGGCGGCGCACGCATGCAGGAGGCTTTATTTTCTTTATTACAAATGGCTAAAACAAGTGCCTCACTGACTCGCCTGTCGAAACGAGGCCTTCCCTATATCTGCGTTTTAACCGATCCGACTATGGGTGGTGTTTCCGCCAGTTTTGCGATGCTGGGTGATATCCATATCGCTGAGCCCAAAGCGTTAATCGGATTTGCCGGTCCCAGGGTTATCGAGCAAACCGTGCGGGAGAAACTGCCGGAGGGATTCCAACGCAGCGAATTTCTGCTCGAACATGGTGCTATTGACATGATTGTAGACAGGCGTCAATTACGTGAAAAAATCAGCTCGTTGTGTACTATGATGATGGGGCAGGCGACACCCTAGTTCATGTATTTGTTCCATTATTAGATTACCCTTTAACCTAGAAACCGCAGTTGGATCACGAAAGTATGCACAAGTTCTTGACGCGCCTGGAAAATCTGAAAAACCTCTCATCACCAATAAGGTGACAGGTATTTGCTCCTGCATTATCTGCATACCCTACATCCATGTAGGTAACCACGAGTTTTTCATATTCCCCATGCATATCAATATCTCGCCTCATGGCGCCTACTTTTGGTGCACATCTTTTTCGCGCCCAACAGCGGTTTCTAGGTTTAATCCTGCTTCCTCCAGCTAACCGGCACCTCTCATTTTTTAAAACTTGAAAATGCGCTTTGCGACCATCGACGAGTGGCTGGACTGGCAACTCCAGTTACATAATAAATCGATAGACCTGGGTCTGGAGCGAGTTTCTGAGGTCGCAAACCGCCTGCAAATCGGCAATATCGCAAAACAGGTAGTTACCGTAGCGGGAACGAATGGCAAGGGGTCGACGGTCGCCTGTTATGAAAACTGGCTAAGCAGGGCCGGGTTTTCAGTAGCCAGTTATACTTCACCCCATTTACTGCGCTACAACGAGCGCATCAAGCTGGATCTGGAAATGGTTGCTGACGCCCCCCTGTGCGAAGCTTTCGAAGCGGTAGAGCAGGCCAGGCAAGACACGGCGCTAACCTATTTTGAATATGGCACTCTTGCTGCACTCTGGCTGATACAAAACCATTCGCCCGACTACGCTATTCTGGAAGTCGGGCTCGGTGGTCGTCTCGACGCAGTCAATATAATCGACGCCGACCTGGTGCACCTGACCAGTATTGGAATCGATCACCAGGGCTGGTTGGGCGATAGCCGTGAAAAAATAGGATTTGAGAAGGCTGGAGTTTTAAGGCCTGGTATTCCGGTAGTGTGCAATGATAGCCAGTTACCTCAGTCGGTTGAGGATGAGATTGATCGACTGGGCTGTTCCTGCTTACAATACCAGCATGATTTCAATATAAAATTAAGCGCACTGGCCGATAAATACGACTGGTCTGGGGGTAATTTGAATTTCACCCTAACGCCGCCATTAAATGGAATTCACCAGCTACAGAACCTGGCAGGTGTTGTCGCCGGTCTCAGTGTGCTAGTGCCGCTGGATTCTTATGAGCAATCTGTGGTTGCGGAAAATTTTAACGGTACCCAATTGTCTGGAAGATTCCAGCAACTAAAAACCAGTCTTGGTTTCGATGTATACCTCGATGTCGGTCATAATCACGATGCAGCCAAAGCATTGGCTGCTAGTCTCGTAACGATTAAACAGCCTTCAGGCCGAATCGTAGTTTTACTCGGTATGCTGGAAGACAAGGAAACAGCCAGGTTTGTCGCCGAATTTGACGGTATAGTTGATGAATGGTGGGCTTTGTCACTCGATTGTGACCGGGGACTTAGTGCCAATGCCATCGCGGCACGTCTGCAAACAGTTAAGCTGGAACATAAATTCAGCAGTGCCGAAGCAGCGATTAATCATGCGCTATCATCTTTATCTAATCCAGATATAATACTGGTCACCGGATCATTTGTAACAGTCGAATTATTCCTTCTGGCCTTATCGAACTTAGCATCAAACTAACAAATTCAAACTAACAAAATTAAATAATCGTGGATCAAAATACAAAACAGCGTCTGGTTGGAATTGCGGTTATTTTTGCGCTAGCGGTAATATTTTTACCAATGATACTCGATGGTTCGGGCGTTCGAAAAAACACGCTGGAAGTTGTTATACCGCCGCAGCCAGTGGTTAAATTCAATCCTGAATTTGAACAAAAAATTGTTGAGTTGAAGGCCAAGGTCGAAAAATTGCCCAGCCTGCAACCACAGTTTGTTGATGAAAGCTCGAGTCAGAAAGAGAATAAAATCGAACGTAAATCTGAACAGGCCGAGCCAAAAAATCCGCTCCCCGAGCCCCAGCCATCCCCTAAAGAAAAACCACAGCCCGATACAGGGCCCGAAACCGAAGTGACCCGGGTCGGTGGTGATACCTGGGTATTGCAGGTGGGTAGCTATAAAGACCACGAAAAAGCCCTGTCGCAGCGCGACATGTTACGCAAATCTAATATTGCAGCGGTATTTACGGAAAAATTTATACTGAATGGTGAGCCGATTTATCGGGTACGCTTGGGCCCTTTTCTAAATCGTGACCAGTCCAAGATCGCGCTTAATAAGATAAAAGCCAAATATGATATTGACGGCCTAATCATGAAATATAATAAATGAGGGTTCAAATGCAAAAACCACGGAGGCTAATATGAGTTGGGTTGATCTGATAATTGTCGTAATAGTCATCATATCGGCGTTAATTAGCCTGGTACGTGGCTTTGTCAAAGAATCGATTTCGCTGGCAAGCTGGATTCTCGCAGGATTTATCGCGCTGCGTTATTTTGCGCCACTGGCCGAACTACTTGAGCCCTATATAGAATCTCCGACTATTCGTACCGGTAGCGCATTTGCCGTTTTATTTGTAAGCAGTCTGATTATCGGTGCGATTATTAATTTTATGGCTAGCCAGGCAGTGACAAAAACCGGACTTACCGGCACTGACAGGAGCCTTGGAGTGGTATTCGGTGCCGCCCGGGGCCTGCTCATCGTAACTATGCTGGTATTACTGGCCGGATTGACGCCGATGCCGGACGAGCCCTGGTGGGATGACTCAGCCATGATCGGTTTTTTTTCGGATATGGCTAACTGGGTTAAGGACATTTTGCCACAGGATATTGCGAGCCGTTTTAACCTGTAATTTAAATTACGCGAACGACTAATTGAGAAGCCTCTAAATGTGCGGAATTATTGGAATCGTAAGTCGAAAGCCCGTTGCTCAGGTTATCTATGATGCCTTGTTAGTATTGCAGCATCGGGGTCAGGACTCGGCAGGGATCGTCGTATGCGATGGAAACAAATTAAATTTACGCAAAGACAATGGCCAGGTCAGTGACGTCTTTCATTCACGCCATATGCGCGATCTAGTCGGAAATATGGGTATCGGACATGTTCGCTACCCGACCGCCGGTTGCTCATCCTCTGCCGAGGCGCAGCCATTTTATGTCAATTCGCCCTATGGCATAACGCTTGCGCATAATGGCAATCTAACCAATGTAGATGAATTAAAGCAGGGATTGTACGAATCGGATCTGCGCCACATCAATACCGAGTCAGATTCTGAAGTGCTGCTAAATGTGCTGGCGCATGAACTGCACATATCGGGTACCCTCAATCTAAGCGCAGAAGAAATTTTTACTGCGGTTAGTGTAACCCACACACGCCTCCAGGGCGCCTACGCCGTAGTTGCCATGCTGACTGGCAAAGGCGTTCTTGGTTTTCGTGATCCCTGCGGAATACGCCCCATCGTATATGGCAAACGCGAAACTGACACAGGTACCGAGTACATGGTAGCTTCGGAAAGTGTTGCGTTGCAGGCATCGGGATTCGATTTGATTGCTGACCTGAAGCCCGGCGAGGCGATCTATATTGATAATGAAGGTAATATTTACTTAAAACAATGCGCTCAGTCGCCGCGATTAAATCCCTGTATATTTGAGCATGTCTATCTGGCAAGGCCCGATTCAATCATCGATGATATTTACGTTTATAAGGCGCGCCTGCGGATGGGTGTAAAGCTAGGCCGTAAAATATTACGCGAAATGCCCGAGCACGATATCGATGTGGTAATCCCGATTCCGGATACCAGTCGTCCGTCTGCGATGGAACTGGCATTTCATCTCGGAGTGAAATATCGCGAGGGTTTTATCAAGAATCGCTATATTGGTCGAACCTTCATCATGCCGGGTCAGGAAATGCGGCAGAAATCGGTGCGCCGTAAACTTAACCCGATCGACCTGGAATTCAAGGGTAAAAATGTTTTACTGGTAGACGACTCCATTGTTCGCGGCACGACTTCGAAGCAAATTATACAAATGGCGCGTGAGGCCGGCGCCAGAAAAGTTTATATCGCTTCAGCTGCTCCACCAGTGCGCTATCCCAACGTTTATGGTATCGATATGCCTGCTGTAGAAGAGCTTATCGCTCACAATCGGACTGAATCAGAAATCGCCGAAAAAATCGGTGCAGACTGGTTAATATATCAGGATCTGGACGATTTAATTGACGCGGTACAAAAAGGTAATCGATCAATTACCGAATTTGATTGCTCCTGCTTTAACGGCAAGTATGTAACCCAAACCATCGACAACGAATATCTCACAAAAATCAGCAATATGCGCAGCGACTCGGCAAAACATGATGGTGGTGAAGAACTAAACGTTGTCGGTATGGACTTACACAATAACATCTAATGCGCTGGGAGGAAGTCTACAGGCAGCTGATTGAGAAATTACCCGGCCATATTGCGCTGGCCGACCAGCGTCCATTCATTCGTATCGATACGCGTAAACAGTTATTGGAGTGGATCGATATCGACGAAACCAAGAACAAAACCTTTTCAATATCGACAGCGGCGAATGGTCTCGGCAATCGAGTCGATAGCAATAAAACGCCAATCGGAATTCACCGCATAAAACAAAAAATTGGTGGTGGCGAGCCCCCGGGAATGGTGTTTAAAGGTCGAGAAACAACCGGGCATATCAGCAAAAAAACCGACAACCGTGAAGAAGACGAAATCACCTCAAGAATACTCTGGCTCGATGGCCTGGAGCAGGGTTTTAACAAAAATGGAGTTCACGATACCTATTCAAGGTATATCTATATTCACGGCACATCCGATGAAAAGCGCATCGGGCTACCGGTATCACACGGATGTATCCGCATGAGAAATCAGGATGTAATCGAGCTGTTTGACGAAGTGCTAGTCAATGATATTGTTATAATTCAATAATATCTCACTGCCAGATTCAGGCTAGAATCCGCCACCTGTCCGCAAATTTTTAATACCCAGGCATTACATCTTGACATAAAGCGACACGGGCTTTAATGTCCACCTCACAGCGCTGATTTGTTTCTCGGCTTGCAAGCGCTGAAGGTTTTGCCCAGGTAGAACCCGAAAATAAAAGTGCTAAAGAGGGTGGTCGTAATAGTTTTCGTATACTCATCCCTCTCCCGAGCTTTTTTGGGAGCTTACATTGTGACACACCATTCTTACCAGTTCGACACCCTCGCGGTGCGTACCGGGCATCGGCGAACCAACGAAAACGAACACGGCGAAGCAATATTCACCACCTCTAGTTTTGTATTTGACAATGCCGCGCAGGCTGCGGCGCGATTTGGTGGTGACGAACCCGGCAATATTTACTCGCGCTTTACCAATCCCACTGTGCAAAATTTCGAGCAGCGTCTCGCCACACTGGAAGGCGGTGAGAGCTGTGTTGCCACCGCATCGGGTATGGCAGCGATCACCGCGATCTGTATTGCGTTACTTGAAGCCGGGGACCATCTGCTTTCTTCGCGATCAATCTTTGGTACTACAACCAAGCTGTTTTCCCACTATCTGCCGCGCCTTGGGATACAGACCAGTATGGTCGATATGGTCGATCTCGACGCCTGGAAGGCCGCATTACGACCCAATACACGTCTTTTATTTATAGAAACGCCTTCCAATCCGTTGACCGAAGTCGCCGATATTGCTGCCCTGGCGGATTTGGCGCATGAACATGGTTGTTTGCTGGTGGTCGACAACTGCTTTTGTACGCCGGCCTTACAAAAACCGCTACAACTGGGTGCGGATTTGATCGTTCACTCGGCAACCAAGTATCTCGATGGACAGGGGCGGATCGTAGGCGGTGCAGTAGTTGGTGATAAAAAGCATGTCGGTGAGGACATTTTCGATGCTATCCGCACTACCGGACCAACTATGAGCCCGTTCAATGCATGGGTTGCGACCAAAGGCCTCGAAACCCTGTCGCTACGCATGAAAGCGCATTCTCACAATGCCATCGAGTTGGCCCGTTTTCTGTCGGATCATCCTGTAGTTGAACAGGTGTATCACCTCGGTCTTGCGTCACACCCGCAGCATGAACTGGCCAAAAAACAGCAAAGCGGCTATGGCGGTATTGTCTCTTTTGTCGTCAAAGGAGGACGCGAAAAAGCCTGGAGCGTCATCGACAACACCAGTATGGTGTCGATAACCGCCAACCTCGGGGATGTTAAAACCACGATCACGCACCCGGCAACAACGACCCATGGGCGTGTTAGCGACGAGCTTAAGCAACAAACTGGTATCGGCGAAGGTTTGATTCGGATTGCTGTTGGCTTAGAGTCAATCGACGATATTATTGCCGATATTGATAAGGGTTTGAAAGGCTGATTAATCATGCCGGGAAATTTATACCAGGAAATACAGGACGCTTTGCTGGAATGCGATCCGGCACGAAAGTGCGAAGCGGTCACGGCATTGTTAAAAAACTGGCATGGCGATAATTTGGGGCGAATTCAGGACTTTATGGTTTTGCCGATGGACACGCCGGGTCGCCCCGATTTACCGTTGCTTGTCGATCCTCGCAAGCTCAGCAAACGTACCACGGCTACCGAGGAGGGGCGAATCGCTCTGATTCATGCGTTTGCTCATATCGAGTTCAACGCGATCAATATCGCGCTCGATGCAGTTTACCGCTTCCACCAGATGCCGGATGCGTTTGTCAGCGACTGGCTGCTGGTAGCGAGCGAAGAAGCCAGGCATTTTAATCTACTGAATCGATATTTAATCGATCAGGGATCTTTCTATGGCGCCTTCGACGCGCATAATGGGTTATGGGAGATGGTGTGCAAAACCCGTGACGATGTATTGCATCGAATGGCGTTGGTGCCCAGAGTTATGGAAGCCAGGGGTCTCGATGTCACCCCGGGAATGATAAAACGATTTAGCAATATCGATGACCAACAAGCTGTCGAAATTCTGCAGGTAATATATCGTGACGAAATCGGTCATGTGCGCATCGGTAATCACTGGTTTGGGTATTTATGCGAGCAGCGCGGGCTTATTCTAGTGGATACTTTTCGCCAACTGGTCGATATCTATCTCCAGGGGAATCTACGCGGACCGTTTAACTGGCAAGCCAGGCTCGAAGCTGGATTCGAGGAATCGGAGCTCAGAGCAATGGAGCAGGCGCTGAGTTAAAAACTACTTAACTCGTGTGTCGTGTAATACAAACCCGGTTGTACCATTCCAGCTCAGATAACTCGGTTCCGGGTTCCAGTCACCAAGCACATAGCGAGTACGCGACTGGCTGTAGCGGTGGATAGCCGGTCGGTGTGTGTGTCCGTGGATGATGATGTCGGCCGCGTGCTGGTCAAAACAGGCATTGACAGCGCCTGGGTTGGTATCGGTAATTAAATCGGATTTCCTGAGCGTTGCCGCGATACTGTCTGTGCGTAAATCTATGGCAATTTGCTGACGTTCAATTAGCGGTTTTTGTAAAAACTCAGATTGCCAGTCGGGGTTGCGTACTTTCAAACGAAAAGCCTGATAATCAAGGTCGTCAGTGCAAAGTACATCTCCGTGCAACAAAACGACACATTGCCCAGCGAGATTGAGGTTTACCGGTTCGGTTAAAACCTCGAATTCGCAGCGTTCGGCAAATCCATCACTCAGCAGAAAATCTCGATTGCCAGCGAGAAAATAAATATCGGTTGTCTTCGATAAGTGTTTTAGGCCTGCGATTATTTCACCATACTCGCGGGCGGGGTCGTCATCCCCAAGCCAGACTTCGAACAAATCGCCGAGAATATACAAAAACTGGGCACTAGAAGCCCGGTTGTTGATAAAATCGAGCAAGTTTGTGCTTATTTCAGGTCTTGATGTGTCAAGATGACAGTCCGAAATAAACAGGTATTCGTCGGTCATCCGCGACTACAGGTTTCTAAAGCCGACTAGCGCCGGTGATAGTGATGGTATCAACCGGTACGTCCTGGTGGCCGCCTTTGTTGCCGGTTTCAACCTTTGCGATAGCATCGATCACATCCATGCCATCGGTGACCTTGCCAAATACGGCGTAGCCCCAACCTTGCGGGGACTCACTGGTATGGTTTAAAAAAGTGTTGTCGTTATGGTTGATAAAAAACTGCGAAGTCGCCGAATGCGGGTCGCCAGTACGCGCCATCGCCAGTGTCCCACGATCATTTTTTAATCCATTGTTGGCTTCATTTTGAATCGGTTTGTGTTTGCTCGGCTTATCCACCATGTCGGCGGTAATGCCACCGCCCTGAACCATAAAATTGGGTATCACGCGGTGAAAAATGGTGTCAACGAAATACCCGTCATCGACATAAGCGAGAAAATTTGCCGTGCTATTGGGCGCATTTTGCGCATCGAGTTCGATGGTAATATTACCCATCGCCGTTTCGAGTAATACCTGTGGGTTGCCTGTCGTTTCGTCGTTCATGGATTTTGCGCCTTTAATGGTGGGAAATAAAACCAGAGATAGAATTGCCACCAGCACAACCGCCAGGGGTAATAGTATTTTTTTCATCGGCATTCCAGTGGGTTAAAAGATACGCGGATTCTACTGATTTGTTGTCGTAGATGGAAGGCTGGGACAGTTTGGGGCGATAAAATATTTTATCGCTCTAATTTATAATTCCAGTTCCCCTCTCCGGCACGATATCTTAAACTTTACCTTTTTTGATAATTAACCACATAATCAGGATCAGCGCACTAAATGCTTAACATTTACAATAGTTTAACCAATCGCAAAGAACCATTTACTCCCATCGTGCCTGGTCAGGTGAGCATGTATGTTTGTGGTATGACGGTTTATGACTATTGTCATATTGGTCACGCACGTGTATTGGTGGTATTCGACGTTGTTTACCGATTTCTTAAACACCTCGGTTTTGAGGTCACTTATGTCCGCAATATCACCGATATAGACGACAAGATAATTAACCGTGCGAACGAAATTGGCGAGGATTTTAGTGATCTGACGCAGCGCTTTATCAATGCCATGCACGAAGACGCCGACGCGCTTGGTGTCCAGCGTCCAGATCGTGAGCCGAAAGCGACCGACCATATCGAAGCGATAATTTCGATGATTGATGGCCTGTTAGAAAAAGGCATAGCTTATCAGGCAGAAAATGGCGACGTCTATTTTTCGGTAACCAAATTTGCCAATTATGGTCAACTGTCAGGTAAGAAAATTGACGAACTCCGCGCCGGAGAACGTGTTGACGTCGACCTGGGCAAAAAGGACTCACTCGATTTTGTGCTATGGAAATCGGCCAAGCCGAACGAACCGATCTGGCCATCACCCTATGGTGATGGTCGACCCGGATGGCATATTGAATGCTCGGCAATGTCGACCCAGATGCTGGGTAATCATTTTGATATTCACGGTGGTGGGCAGGATTTACAATTTCCACATCATGAAAATGAAATAGCTCAGAGTGAAAGCTGCACCGGTGAAAAATTTGTTAATTACTGGATGCATAATGGTTTTGTACGCGTCAACGAAGAAAAAATGTCGAAATCACTGGGCAATTTTTTCACTCTGCGTGATGTATTAAAGGAATATAAGGCCGAGGAAATCAGATACTTTATCATCGGTAGTCATTATCGCAGCCAGCTCAACTACTCAGAAGAGCAGTTGAACAATGCCCGCAGCGGCCTGCAGCGGCTATACGGCGCTCTACTCGACACACAGTCAGGAGATATTCCGCAGGGTACAAAATATCAGCAGCAGTTTACTCAGGCTCTGTGCGACGATTTTAATACCGCAAATGCGATGGCGGTTCTGTTTGACCTGGTACGAGAAATTAACCGTGCTAAAACTGACAACCCTGGCAATGTGAATTCCCTGGCAAGCTTATTAAAATATCTCGCTGGCATTATCGGTCTTTTACAAAGCGACCCAGATGCCTATTTGAAATCAGCGGTGAGCGGTAGTTCGGGTCTGACTGACAAAGTCATCGACGCGATGATACAACAGCGGCTGGACGCTCGAAAAAATAAAAACTGGAGAGAGGCTGATCGTCTCCGTGACGAGCTTGTCGATGCTGGTATTAGTATTGAAGATGGGGTTGATGGGACGCGGTGGCGTAGGACCTGATATTTTTCTATCCCTTGTTGATGTTCAATTTTTCGCACCCAAAATCTCTCACTGCTTCGTAGCTACTATTGAGTAAGTGCGCGAGGAACTTCTTTTTTTGCCAAAAAGAAGTACCCAAGAAAAGGGCAGCCCGATTGTGTGGCCTTCGGCTCCCTCGGCAACTGCTCCTGCGTTGCTCTACCTCCTGCATCCATGCAGTCGTGGAAATGAATCGATTTAGGCGGGCACGCAGCCATTCGCATCCCTCGGCAATAGCTCCTGCATTGCTCTACTAGCGTCCATCCATGGACATATGCTCAGGGCTGCTCTACAGGCTTTATAGCTGCGCAATCCTTGCTCCGCGATAAAGGCCGGCCTGTACATCCCTGTACAGGCGTTCGTGGCTCCTATCCCGCCACTCACCCTTGCCTGTAGACCCACCGAAATCGATTCATTTCCAGCACACAAAGAGGGCGGTTGAAACCCCAATCTTCCGGATATGGTTTTTTCCATCCCCCTTTCAAGCCCTCGGCAAAATAGTGCTCAGATCAGGGTGAAATGGCAGGGGCAAGGGCTGTTCCTACAGCCCTATTGCATTTCCACCATCCATGGCGGTCATGCCATTTCAGGCCCACCCGTGCCGGGAGAGCGTGTGGGCCGACCCTGATATGAGTGCTATTTTGACGATTAAAGGGCTTGTTCGGGGCGGCATTTATTCAGGGCATCCTGCCCTTCACCCTTCGGGCCAGCTAAAGCTGTTCTAAATTGCTCCAGACAATTTAGTCTTGGTTACTTCTTGTTGCTGTTGACAAGAAGTGACTCGCGCACTTACTCGTTAGTAGCTACGAAGCGAGGAAAGCATTAGTGTGCGAAAAAATGTTAGGTTAACAATAGGGTCCGCTCTCGAATGATATAAAACCTGGTAGAGAAAACCAATCAACGGATAATTCACAAAATCATCAATGTTCAATTGACGATTATTTTTGATCAGCGTATGATTCCGCGCCTTGCCTATATAGCGCTGTGTTTGGTGTTTATGGTCAAATTTCGGGGTGTAGCGCAGCCTGGTAGCGCAACTGCTTTGGGAGCAGTGGGTCGGGAGTTCGAATCTCTCCACCCCGACCAGTTATTAAAATGGTCGGTGCGAAATATTTTAAGGCATGTATTGACTGCTTTTGGGCATCGATGGTTTGAAAGATCAGCCGCAGGGTTGGTGGCAGAAGGCGAAATTTTATTTTGCTCAGGCGGCAGGCAGAAATTAAATTTACTGCGCCCGTAGCTCATTTGGATAGAGCATCGGCCTTCTAAGCCGAGGGTAGCAGGTTCGAATCCTGCCGGGCGTGCCATTATTTATGGTGGGCGTAGCTCAGTTGGTAGAGTGCAAGATTGTGATTCTTGTTGTCGTGGGTT
>CAXMRQ010000123.1:0-9347 GCA_964196115.1 uncultured Gammaproteobacteria bacterium | reverse complement strand
GGTGGCAGATAATTGCTCCTGCATTATCTGCATACCCTACGTCCATGTAGGTAACTATGAATTATTTGACAGGCACTATGCGCCAATATGACGTGCATGGATGCACTAATGCAGTGTTTGCAGGATGCAAAGGAGCTGCCTCACGCGTCTTTTTCGCGCCCAACTACGTTTCCTAGGTTAATGTTAACGCGATGAAAAAGTGGGAATGTATTATTTGCGGCTTGATATACGATGAGGCCGAAGGCTGGCCCGATGATGGTATAGCGCCCGGCACACGTTGGGATGACGTGCCGGATGACTGGGCCTGCCCCGACTGCGGCGTCAGTAAGGAGGATTTTGAGATGATCGAGATTTAGATCACGATTCAGTCAGATAAAATCACTTCGCTGGAAACAATTTCGCGCAGACCCCGCAGCGCCAGTTCGAGGGATTCGGAATCACGCGCCGAGTCTGGATAAACCATATAAGCTGGACGTTGCACACTTGGTGCGCCGTCAAGGCGAACCAATTTCCCCTGATCAATATAGGGGTGCACGACGCGAACCGGGAAATATCCCGAACCGCCGTTTTGTAAAATATATTCCAGTCCTAAAGCACCGAGACCCACAGTTACCGCTGGTGTTTCCATTTCTGGAAAGGCCTCACCATGTCGCACGCGAAACTCATCACCCCAATCAACATACACATAGTCTTCGACCCAGCTCTCGCTAAGTTCTCGCTGATTGGTTGCCACCAGAATCAGGGTTTCTTCAAACAAATCCTCGATGATCATTCCCGGCGTCTGGCGTGGCACATACATAACGCCTATGTCGAGCACGCCATCGGCAAGTTGACGCATCAAGCTACGAGAATAATCGGCTTCCACATGCAAGGCCACATCACTGGCATTGGTACGCATCCACGGAATCCATTTCAAAATCAGGCTATCCCACAGGCTCACCTGCGACCCGAGACCAATTGAGTGAGAGAAGTTCTCCGGTAGGGTGATACGTTGGTGTGCCTGCTGCCATAGTCGCTGGATATTCAACGCATACTGGCGAAAATGGTGCCCTGCCGGGGTTAATTCGACACCGGCATGATTACGCTTGAATAGTTTACGACCAAAATTGTCTTCCATTGTTTTAACCCGAGCACTCACGGTCGACTGAGTAACGTTCAAAATTTCAGCGGCGCGATTGAAATTGCCACAATCCGAGATTTCCAGAAAGGTACGGATATTTTCTATTTTCATAAGGCCTTGATCCGAATTAGTGATATCGAATTATTCGATTGAATGGTACAGAAAAAGTCACTATTCAAATAGCAATAATTAACTAAACTTCAATTTCTTACAAAAAATTACTTTAGAAAATCAGAACATAGTTTTGCGGATAACATCTCACTCAAATCTCTATAGCGCAACTCTGGATATTGGTCCCTGTGTCCTTTTTTAGCAATTCATTCAGTGAAAATCCATTAAACGGTATTTTACTGCTGGTATTCGCTCTATTCCTGTTTTCTCTCCAGGACATCATCATTAAATACTTCAGCAATCAGTACTCGGTTTTGCAAATTGTATTTATTCGCGGCGTGATTGCTGTCAGCCTGATGTGGCTACTCGCCCGCATCACATCGGGAACCACTCAGCTCAGTTCAAACAAACCATACCTCGCACTAACACGCGGACTACTCGGTTTCTGTTCCTATACTACTTATTATCTCGCAGTAGCCTCGCTACCATTGGCCGAAGTAGTAGCGATAGTGTTCACCGCACCGTTATTTGTCACCGCAATGTTGGCGCTGCTGCTCCGTGAAAAAGTCGGTATGCGACGTTGGAACGCTGTGTTCGCCGGTTTTATCGGTGTACTGATCATTGTCGGGCCTTCGGGTGAATTTGGTAATCTGGCGGTCATACTGGCGTTTACTGCCTCGATCACCTAGGCATCGCAAACCATTATCACGCGCTATCTGGGTTCGCATGACACGCCATTATCAATCTCCTTTAATGCCCTGGTGGTATTTACCGTAACGAGCGCGCTGCTCAGTTTGATGATGGTGGGCGGTTTAATTTCTATTACTTCTACCCATCCCTCGCTGGTGTTTTTTGCGCGTGACTGGACCTCCCCCGAAGCTTTGGATTTATCTTTAATGATATTTCTTGGGATCAATGGCGCGGCGGCATTTTATTGCATGTCGAAAGCGTATTGCGTGGCGCCAGCCAGCACAATCGCACCGTTCGAATTCACCTATGTGCTCTGGGCAGTAGTATTCGGCTACTTGTTCTGGTCGGAGATACCTCGCCCGACAACCCTGATAGGACTGTTTATATTAATCGGCAGCAGTATTTATATCTGGAACCGGGAGCGAAACCTGGTACGTCAGGGAGTCGAAACACCGCCCGCCGAACTGGCACAACAAAACATCTGACAGACTCCTGTATCGGAGTAAAAATTACCACTGATAGGCGCTGGTGATAAATCCTCCGACCTTATCCTGAAAAACGGTCTTAGCGGCTGTTCGCGCCATGCCGAAACAAACCTGCAAAGGCAATAAATGTTCTTCGCGTGGATGGCAATAACGCGCATGCGGCGCGCGATCCCATTCAATCAGGCGTTGCTCACGCTCCCTTAATTCCAGCTCAGGGTCACTACAGGTTTGCGCCAGCCAGTCTTCGAACAGACGATTTTTTTCGTCGATTTCACCTTCGTGCCTGCTCATCAATGCATGCATGTTATGAAACGAAAACCCGGACCCCAGAACCAGCAGATTTTCTTTTTTCAAGGGCGCCAATGCTCGCCCCAGCGCGACATGAAATCCCGCGTCGAGTGAGCTCGAAAGCGAAATCTGAATGCAGGGGATATTTGCTTGCGGATACATTAGCATCAGCGGTATGAAGACTCCGTGATCGAATCCGCGTTCATAGTCCAGCCTCGCCTCGATTCCGACAGTCCCCAGCATCGATTGAATTCGACTCGCTAGTCTTGGTCTGCCAGGTGCCGGATACTCGTATTGGTAGGATTCGGGTGGAAAGCCGGAATAGTCAAAAAGCATTGGTGGGTTTTTATGTGCGGTTATCGATATGACCGGTTCCTCCCAATGCGCGCTAATAACAACGATAGCTTCAGGTTCCGCTATCGTCGATGGAAACTGGCGTAAAAACGGGTTCAGGCGTTCGTAGCCCACTTCAGTTAATAACGGCAGAGGGCCTCCACCATGAGGGAAATAAAGAATGTTTGCGCGCTTATTGTTATGCATCAGGTCAAAATTAAATTTTCACGGTTAATTAATTCCGGGTCGTCTTCGTACCCGAGTATTTGTGCGATCTGATTGCTTGGTTTGCCGACAATCTGTTTACACTCATCGGATGCATAATTAACCAGACCACGGGCTATTTCAATGCCTTTCGTATCGAGACAGGCTACTACCTCGCCTCGATTGAATGCACCTTTCACTTTTTTCACACCAACCGGCAGCAAACTGGCATTTTTGTTTTGCAGGACATTGACCGCCCCATCATCGAGGTGTAACTCACCGGCACAACGCATATGACCCGCGAGCCATTGTTTGCGCGCGGCGAGATGGCCTTCACTGGCTTCGAGAAAACTACCGATAGCCTCCCCATGCGCCAAACGCGTAATCACGTTTTTGCATCTCCCGGATGCTATCACTGTATGAGTTGCGGAACGTGCCGCGAGCTTCGCAGCGCTGACTTTAGTCTGCATCCCGCCGCTTCCGAGGTGGCCGCTACTCGGTCCAGCGAAGGTGATTAGTTGTGGATCATTTGCATCGGCCCTTTGAATCAATTTGGCGTCTAAATTTTCGCCAGGATTACTATCGAATAATCCTTCCTGATCGGTCAAAATAATTAACAAATCAGACTCGATCAAATTTGCTACCAGTGCGCCCAGGGTGTCATTGTCGCCAAATCGAATTTCTTCGTTCGATACTGAATCATTTTCATTGACTACTGGCACTGTGCCGTATGCGAGTAATGTTCGTAAGGTAGTTCGTGCATTCAGGTAGCGTTTTCGATTCGACAGGTCGGCATGGGTCAGTAAAATCTGTGCACTATGCAAGCCGTGCTGTTGAAAGCCCACTTCGTAAGCCTGTACCAGACCCATTTGACCAACAGCCGCTGTCGCTTGTAACTCGGATATATTGACTGGCCTGGTTTTCAGCCCGAGTCGGGTAATGCCTTCAGCAATAGAACCCGATGATACCAGCACGACATCGACATCTTGTGTGCGTAAGCCTGCCATTTGTTCGGCCAGGGTCGCAATCATTTTGCGATCCAGTCCCTTACCACCATCGGTGATCAGCGTACTGCCAATTTTAACGACGATCTTTTTATAACGCGGCTTGTTCATTAGCCCGGAAATTTCATAATTCATGCGCGAAGATCGCACAGTATATTGATTTCACGAGGAAATATCCGAAGAAGTCTCGTATCGATGATTCCGGGCGACTGGGGAACTATTTCTTGTGGAATCAATAGGCAAGTGAGATTGTGCATGAATTATGAATTTTCCGGGTTAGATTCCAGGGTCGACATAATATCGCTGCATAAGACATCAACCCCTTTTTTATTAATTGCACTAATTTGATACACAGGTCCTTCCCAGGCTAGCCCTTTTACTATTTCGTTACAAACCATCTGTTGCTCATCGTCACTGACCAGGTCTAGCTTATTCAAAACCAGCCAACGTGGTTTTTGATACAGGGCTTCGTCATAACGTCGCAGTTCGACCAATATTTTGAGGGCTGCTTCGACAGGAGACTGATCGCTCTCGAGTGGCTTCACATCAACAATATGCAATAACAATCGGGTACGTTGTAAATGCTTGAGGAACTGAATGCCTAGCCCAACGCCATCGGCGGCGCCCTCAATAAGACCCGGAATATCGGCAATTACAAAACTACGATGAGTAGACACAGCGACCACACCCAAATTAGGGTGAAGCGTAGTAAAAGGATAGTCTGCAACCTTCGGTCTGGCTGCAGATACTGAGCGAATAAAAGTCGACTTGCCTGCATTTGGCATGCCAAGCAGCCCCACGTCGGCAAGCACCTTCATTTCGAGCTTTAGGTCGAATTCTTCACCGGGGCTACCGGGGGTACACTGCCGGGGTGCGCGGTTGGTAGAACTTTTATAGCGTGTATTACCAAGGCCATGAAAACCGCCACGTGCGATTAAAATCGGCTCAGAACTATTTTCTGCGACATCGGCGATTACTTCATCGTGATCCACCGTAGTGATTACGGTACCCAGAGGAACGGTGATAATAATGTCTTCACCTTTCGCCCCGGTACAATTTTTACTCTGCCCACGCCCACCGTTTTTGGCGACAAAGCGTCGTGTGTGGCGAAAGTCTGACAGGGTATTTAAATCGACCGAACCAATCACGTATACCGAGCCGCCATCACCGCCATCACCGCCGTCGGGACCGCCCATCGGGATATACTTTTCGCGCCGAAAACTAACAATGCCATAACCACCATTGCCAGCCTTGACATGGATTTTCGCTTCGTCAATAAATTTCACAGACAGCCTTCATGAGTGGTTTAGTTATAAATTATGATAATAACATTCCAGTCAAAAAAAAGCCTCGCATTAGCGAGGCTTCGAGTAATACTTGTCGAATTCGATCAGGCGTTAACAACGTTGATAAAAGTGCGATTATGACGACCTTTGACACGAAATTCGACCTTACCTTCTGCTTTCGCATATAACGTGTGATCTTTGCCACATCCAACATTGTCACCGGGGTGAAATTTGGTGCCTCGCTGGCGTACCAGAATATTTCCGGGAATTACGGCTTCGCCGCCGAATTTTTTCACGCCGAGTCTTTTAGACTCTGAATCGCGACCATTGCGGGTACTGCCCGCCGCTTTCTTATGTGCCATCTCTTATGAATCCTTATCTTCTGCTTTAGTCGTATTCTTGGCCGCAGCTTTAGCTTTAGGTGCTGCCTTTGCCTTGGGCTCTGCTTTAGCTTCAGCTTTAACCTTAGGTTTAGCCTTAGTTTCTGCTTTAACTTTAGGTTCAGCTTTCGCCTTAGTCTCAACTTTTACTTCTGGTTCGGCTTTAGCTTTTGTTTCAACCTTAGCTTTCGATCCGCCTTTGCCATTGATTTCGGTTACTTCAATTTCAGTGTAGCTTTGACGGTGACCGGCCTGTGTGCGCGAGTGCTTACGACGGCGAAATTTTATGATTTCTACCTTCTTGCCACGGCCATGCGATTTGATCGTAGCGGTAACTGCACCCTTATCCAGCATCGGCGTACCGACCTCTACATTATCGCCATCGACGACCATCAAAACGCCTTCCAGATCGACTTTTGAGCCTTCTTCACCGACTAGTTTTTCGACGCGCAGGGTTTCTCCCTTGGTGACGCGATACTGTTTTCCGCCTGTGGCGATGACAGCGTACATTTGATTTACTCCGAACCGATACTAAAAAAGGTGGCGAATTCTATCTTTTGAGGGGGTTTAGGTCAATGGCTTTGTGGCTGTAATGGTCTGTATTAATTATTTATCCTAAGTCCGACAGACTCCTAGTCTCACCTGATTGAGATTATTTTATGCTTAAACCCTAGTGATTAAGCGAGCCTGTTATGATCTGGCGTAGCAAAAAGTGGTGAAAAAACTCAAGAACCTCTCTTTCTCTAGTGCTAAAATTCGCCAACATTTATCGATGCGAGTAATAAAATGAGTAATCAAAAGGTCGCCTTTGTCGGGCTGGGCGTGATGGGATATCCGATGGCCGGGCATCTGTCTAAAGCTGGATACGAAACTACTGTCTACAATCGTACCTCGTCCAAAGCTGAAAAATGGTGCCACGACTATAAAGGTAGTTGGGCGAAAACACCTCGCGAAGCGGCTGAAGATGCTGACTTTGTGTTTATCTGCGTGGGCAATGACGATGATCTGCGTTCGGTAGTATACGGTGACGAAGGTGTATTGGCAGGGATTAAGGATGGCGCCGTGTTAGTTGACCATACAACCGCATCGGCCAATGTTGCGCGGGAAATTTCTGACAAGGCGCAGGTGGCGTTTCTTGATGCGCCGGTATCGGGTGGGCAGGCAGGTGCTGAAAATGGCGTATTAACGGTAATGGTCGGCGGTGAGCAGGCTGCTTTCGATCAGGTAAAAACGGTGATTATGAGTTATGCACGCGCCGTTGAATTGCTTGGATCTGCCGGGGCTGGTCAGCTCACCAAGATGGTGAATCAAATATGTATCGCCGGGTTAGTGCAGGGATTATCGGAGGGGCTTGATTTTGCTCAACGCTCTGGACTCGATGGCGCAAAGGTCGTTGACGTTATATCCAAAGGAGCAGCCGGATCCTGGCAAATGGAAAATCGGGCATACACGATGCTAAAAGATGAATTTGAATTTGGTTTTGCGGTTGACTGGATGCGTAAGGATTTAGGCTTTTGTATCGAGGAAGCCGAAAAAAATGGCGCCCCACTGCCGATTACGCGAATCGTCAATGATTATTATGCCGAAGTTCAGGCGATGGGTGGTGGGCGTTGGGATACATCGAGTCTGATTCGTAGATTGACTCGCAAATAGTCGCAAATGCATCAGGTCGTAGAAAAAACAAACACGTGCAGTTCAGCTATTCGATTTTTGACACCGATTCAGATCGAGTATTGGAACAGATCGAGGTTCCTATTTCTCAATGATCAAACAAAGATTTCTAATAATAAACGTGTTATATGTCACAAATTAGGCACTTTATCGGGTTAATTTACCCTTTGGTCGCCTTTTTACTGGAAAAATATCTAAAAGGCGCTATATAGGTAGTAGTGTTAAAGGTTGAGCACTTAATCTTTATCACGATGTCCTCCTTTGGTTATTTTGTCACTATGACAATTATGGCTGGTTGATTACTCAACCGGCCATTTTTTTGGCCATTACTTATTAACTATGACTTATTAGCTATCACTTAATTGATATATAGAGAACAGTTTTAACTTTGTTGCTGTCAGTTATGGTTTCGGGGTTATTGTGATAGATTTCGAGTGATGGTCGTGATTTATCGAGTTTGATCTTACTCATTCGGCAATGTGCAAATCCCGCATACCATGCCAGCGGCAAAAAATCATGATCGCCCAGAACTTCTACCCTGTAATAATCACCAGCTTCAAAATGCCGAGTGCTATAGTTCGACTGCGGTGATGATTCGGTTATCGGAACCGCGATTTCACCGCGATAATGAGTTTGCTGCCAGTCTATCCGCGAGTAAATTGTCAGCCCCAAACCGGCATTTTCGCCAGCCGCAGTTTCTAGTGCAATCAGGCTGGGTTTGCGAATAGCCTGCATGTCGCGAAGATTGCCATTAAACGGAATCGACCAGTAGTGGAAATTATCGAGAGATTCTCTGCCGTGAAATGATATTGCCGGATGCGGCGCTGTAGGTAAAAGATAGGCATTCAACAAAGCCAGTCCAAGATCGTAATCTTTGCCAATCATTGCTTCTATTTGTTTTTTCATGAAACGAAACAAGAATGGTACCGATCCGATCATCTCCCATTCGAGGGCTGTCGCGCCGTTTTTATTTTGAAAATACCAGTTCACCTGATTCAGTGACTTGAATGGCCGTATGAATTCGATTTGCTGATCAATACTGTTTTCGGGATTAATTTTTAAATGAGTCAGTTTACCGGCGCCAACCAGCTTGCCATCCCAGCTATAAAACCCGCCTTCCTTATTGCAGTCTTTGCTATAGATAACTTCCGTATCGGGCTCGTGCAATAACCAGGGACTCCACTCGGGCCAGGTTTTGAGGTTCCGAATGGCGTCAAATACCTGTTTGGCCGGAAGGTCGATTAGCATGCCACGCCGGATTCGATAATTGCCATCGAGACTGAACAGATATAATGCCGCGACTGCGATTAATCCAGTTATTATGCCGAGTGCAATCAACATTAAATAGCTACTTATAATTCGCTACGCGATGTTTCAGCAGGGCTAAAAATAGCGCCGCAGAAATTCCGCCGGAACTGAAAATCATACACATCACGATAATTTGGTATCGTGCCGCAATCATCGGTGAAGTGCCAGCCAGTATTTGCCCGGTCATCATGCCCGGGAGCGAAACCAGCCCGACTGCAAGCAGGGAATTAATTAATGGAATCATTGCCGCCTGAAATGCAATATTACGAGCTTGCGAATAGTCTTTATCGTGGTTTAGTTCACTATACAGACGTTCGCCTGCGAGACTGATTGCGTTCATTGAGTTTGAAAATATCATTCCCGCAATCGGAATCATAATCTGTGGTTGATACCAGGGGTCAACATGTAAAACACCCTGAGTAATAAACACTAAAACGAACCCGCCGCCACATAGTATTGCGCCAAAG
>CAXMRQ010000122.1:0-6811 GCA_964196115.1 uncultured Gammaproteobacteria bacterium | reverse complement strand
GTCTTACCGTGATCAACGTGGCCTATCGTACCCACATTGACGTGGGGCTTGTTTCTTTCAAATTTTACTTTTGACATAAGATTTCTCTCAACTTTTTGGCTTTTTATCGCCTTGTTTTACTAACCAATTTTTATCAACCAGTTACCGCTTAATAATGGAGCTCATATCCGGATTCGAACCGGAGACCTCTTCCTTACCAAGGAAGTGCTCTACCGACTGAGCTATATGAGCACTGTTCAATTACAGCCCTTATCCTCGTAAGCTCCTTCCCACCTACTTAATCTGGAGCGGGTGGCGGGAATCGAACCCGCGTCATCAGCTTGGAAGGCTGAGGTAATACCATTATACGACACCCGCAAGCTTTTACTTTTCCTGGTGGAGGTCTTATGGGTTTAGCCGGCCTTTTCCAGAGGTGCTTCTTTTACTCTTAAAATCCGCCTTATATATAATGTATAAAACGCGCAGTTTTTAGCGTCGTGAATGCCCAAATAAAGGTAATATTTTAACATTCGGGGTGGATTATTCCAGGAATCCTGCCCTCCACCCTGCGGGCCGTCCTCGGCAATTGCTCCTGCGTCGCCTAAATGCGCCTACTGTTGGTGCTCTACCACCTACATCCATGTAGGCGTGCGGACGTTCAAAATTGCTCCTGGCATTTTTGTCGAACCACGTGGTTCGAACCCACCCCCTGCTTCGGGAGCATCGCATTCTTGAGAACCTTACTTTAACCTCAGGAAAGCACTTAACCTTAATGGTGGAGGGGGGTGGATTCGAACCACCGAAGGCTGAGCCAGCAGATTTACAGTCTGCCCCCTTTGGCCACTCGGGAACCCCTCCAAACTAAGGTGCGTATTCTCTACAGGCGCTATCGGCATGTCAATAGAGATGCCGATAAATCACCCAATTAAATCAAAGATTTAATCAACAAGTTGGCAAAAATTTCGAGACCTTGCAACGACTTTGAAAATAACGCTTTTCACAGGCTTATTTTTTCGCCGCTTCGCGCTCCTTGACTTCCTTAATCACTATCTCAGATATATTTTTCGGACAAGGCATATAATGCTCGAATTCCATCGAAAACTGGCCCCGACCCGAAGTCATGGTACGCAGATCACCAATATATCCAAACATATCAGACAACGGCACGGACGCCTTGATGCGCACACCGGTTGCTGACGGCTCCTGCGATTTTATCATTCCGCGCCTGCGATTCAGATCACCAATCACGTCGCCAACATAATCTTCAGCAACAAAGACATCGACCTTCATAATCGGCTCCATCAATTGTGGCGAAGCTTTTGGAATGGTCTGTCGGTAAGCTCCCCTGGAAGCAATTTCAAATGCGACAGCCGAGGAATCAACCGCATGGTATGCACCATCCACCAGGGTAATCTTGACGTCAAGCAGCGGGAATCCCGCCAAAACACCTTCGACCATACAGCTGCGAAAACCTTTTTCGATTGCCGGCCAGAATTCTCGTGGTACGTTTCCGCCAGTTACCTTTGATTCAAACTGGAAGCCACTACCAGTATCACCCGGCTCGACGATATAATCGATTTTGCCGAACTGACCCGAACCACCAGTTTGCTTCTTGTGCGTATAGCTGTCTTCGACAAGTTGAGTAATAGTCTCGCGGTATGCAACCTGAGGCTTACCCACTGAAACGTCAACCAAATGAGTACGACGCAAAATATCAACTTTGATATCGAGATGTAACTCGCCCATACCCTTGATAATCGTTTCGCCACTTTCTTCATCGGTCTCCATGTGAAAAGACGGGTCTTCCTTAATCATTTTACCCAGGGCTATGCCCATTTTTTCTGAGGCGCTCTGATCATTGGGCTTGATTGCAATTGATATGACAGGATCCGGGAACACCATCGGTTCTAATGTGGCAGGTGCCTTCGGATCGCACAATGTGTGACCGGTCTGAACATTTTTCATACCGACTATAGCAACGATATCACCGGCTTCTGCTGAGTCTAGCTCAATCCGGTCATCGGCGTGCATTTCGACAATGCGTCCGATGCGCTCGGTCTTGCCGGTAAAAGTATTCAAAACGTTTGAACCCTTTTCCAGTCTGCCGGTATAAATACGTGTAAAAGTAAGGGCACCAAAGCGGTCGTCCATGATTTTGAAGGCTAACGCACGTAAAGGTTTTTTCGGATCGACGATGGCAAATTCACCGGTTGCGTTACCTTCAAGATCAACTTCGGGCTGCGGCTTAACTTCAGTCGGATTGGGCAAATAGTCGACTACTGCATTGAGTATTAGCTGAATGCCTTTGTTCTTGAACGCTGAACCGCAATAAGTCGGGAAAAATTCCAGTGCAATAGTACCCAGGCGGATGCAGCGCTTAATACCTTCCAAAGGTGGTTCTTCGCCTTCAAGATACATTTCGAGTAAATCATCATCTTGTTCTAGCGCGGTTTCGATTAGTTTTTCACGGTATTCTTCGATCAGATCCGACATTTCAGCAGGCGGGTCAATAATTTCGTATTTAGTCGGATCACCCGACTCATCCCACACCCATGCTTTGCGGGTAAGCAGGTCAACAACACCCTTGAAATTCTCTTCGGTGCCAATCGGTAGAGTCATGACTAACGCATTTGCACCCAGCACATCTCTTACCTGCTTCACCACGCGGTAGAAATCAGCGCCCAGACGATCCAGCTTGTTGACAAAAATAATACGCGATACTTCAGAATCATTGGCATAACGCCAGTTTGTTTCGGACTGAGGCTCCACGCCACCCGAACCGCAAAATACACCGACGCCACCATCAAGCACCTTCAATGAACGATAAACTTCAATGGTGAAGTCCACGTGTCCAGGTGTATCGATAATATTCAGGCGATGGCCATCCCATTCACAGCTGGTAGCAGCCGATTGAATAGTAATACCGCGTTCCTGCTCCTGGTCCATGAAGTCAGTTGTTGCAGCACCATCGTGCACTTCACCAATTTTGTGGATCTTACCGGTGAGTTTTAATATACGTTCTGTAGTCGTGGTTTTACCAGCATCAACGTGGGCAAAAATGCCAATATTGCGATACTTGTTCAGGTCAGCCATGCTTGTTCTCAAGTAAAAAGTTTAAAAAAATCTGTCATCGCCTACACAATCGAGGACTTAACCATCCAGCAATCCCCAATAAAGTAGCGCCGTCTTCGGAAAAAAGACGCCAAAACTGCTGCAAATTATTGATTTACAAAGAAATTTTGATGAACCGGATTTCTAACGGCGCATATTTTAGCATACAAATAGGAAACTAGAATCATTCTTCACCGAATGATTTAAATTAATTTTAATATGCGAGCATTTACTTCAAATTCAATGCGTAAAAAAACTCATCGATGCTTAAACTCGGGCTTACGCTTTTCAACAAAAGCCTTCATTCCTTCTTTCTGATCGTCAAACGCAAAGGTCGAGTGGAATAGTCGACGTTCGGTTTTCATCCCCTGTGACAGCGTAGTTTCGAGCGCTGCATTCACCGCTTCTTTCGCCAGCTTTAGCACCGGTCGTGAGTATGTTGCTATTTGCCTGGCGGTTTCGAGCGCCACCTCGAAATATTGATCAAGTGGCTCTACACGCGATACCAGCCCCGCCCGCTCGGCTTCATCTACATTCATCATACGACCGGTCAGACACATGTCCATCGCTTTCGATTTACCTACCAGCCGCGTCAAACGTTGAGTGCCGCCGATTCCGGGTATGGTGCCGATGGTGATTTCGGGCTGACCGAATTTGGCATTATCCGCAGCAATGATAAAATCACAGGACATCGCAAGCTCACAACCACCGCCGAGCGCATAGCCTGCCACCGCGGCAATCACCGGTTTGTGACACTGTGCAATACGATTCCATTGATCATTGAGACTTTCATTACCAAGCATATCCTGATAGGTCAGTTCACTCATTTGGCCAATGTCGGCGCCAGCGGCAAAGGCCTTATCATTACCTGTAATAACGATGACAGCGATTGCTTCGTCAGATTCAAGGTCGTCCAGCGCCTCGACTAATTCTACGAATAATGGCGGGCATAAAGCATTCATCACCTTCGGGCGATTAAACGTAATTAGGCCCACGGCGTCTTTTTTCTCCAACAAAATATGTTCAAAACTCATAACGGTTCGATCCTCTCATACAAATCAAATGACGTCCGCGTCTCTCCAGCAAGCCGGCATCGCAGTCATAAATCTAAACTGATTCTTACGCATCAGCGCAAATTTAGCAGAATTTTTCTGTTGCGCCGCTGCCCTCGTGTTACTCCAGGCCTTCTACCCGTATCGCCGGTAAATCAGGGGCATCTACCTCGCCACTGACAGCTGGGGGCATTACTTTCGCATCGCCAGCGACGACTACCTCGCCATGTTGATTCCTTACCTGACAATCGATGACGACATATTTTCTGTTTTCGTTCTTTTCCTTGACAGTTACGCTAGCGGTTAACCTGTCGCCAATTTTGACCGGCAGTCTAAACGTCAACTCCTGCCCCATGTAAACACAACCCGGACCCGGCATGACAGTACCGATACAGGTGGAAATCAATCCCGCAGACCACATACCATGAGCGATCCGACCCTTGAACATCGTCTGACTGGCGTATGCTTCATCGAAATGCAGCGGGTTAATGTCGCCCGATGTATCGCCAAATAAGGCGATATCGCGTTCGGTCAGGGTCTTCGAATAAGTTCCTTCGCTGCCTATTTCAAGGTCATCGAACGATGTTGCCTTAAATTTAACCATATAATATTGCCATATAACGGGAATCCAGTGACTTTTAAAAATCGTCGATGGCAATGCTCATCACACTACCCGAACCAGCCCGCACAGCATACTTTAAGCCTTCGCTACGAGGCAGTATATGTTCCGCAAAGAATTTTGCCGTTTTAATCTTGTTACGATAAAACTCATCGTTCGATCCTGCATCCAGCCGTCGCCTTGCGACGACTGCCGACTTCGCCATCAACCAGCCGCAAACCACATTACCCAGTAACATTAAATAATTCACCGATATCGCCCCGGCCAAATCAGGATCGTTGGCGGCTTCCTGCAGGAACCAGTGCGATACATCTTCCAGCGTCTTCAGCGCCATGGTGAAAGGCCCGGCAATCGCGGCTAAATCGGCGCCCTCAGATTCCAGTTCGGAGTTAAACGAATTCAGATCTGCGATTAATTCCGCCAAAGCCATGCCCTTGTCACGCATGATCTTGCGCCCCATTAAATCCAGCCCCTGAATGCCGGTAGTGCCCTCGTATATCGTCAGGATACGCGCATCGCGCATGTGTTGGGCAGCACCGGTTTCCTCAATAAATCCCATACCACCATGGACCTGCACGCCGAGCGAGGTTACTTCCTGTGACATCTCGGTAGACCAGGCTTTTGCCACTGGAGTCAACAAGTCGACTCGACGCTGATGTTTCGCTCTCTGCTCTTCAGTAGGCACCTTGTGCGCCCTGTCGTATTCACCTGCCGAAATGTAGGCCATTGCCCGACCGGCTTCAGTCAGAGAGCGCATTTGCATCAACATGCGTCGCACATCTGGATGATGAATAATAGTGACACGCCCCGCTATACCGGGTTCATTTCCCTGCACGCGCTCTTTGGCATAGACCAGTGCGCGCTGGTAAGCGCGTTCCGCTATACCCACACCCTGCATGCCGACTTCGAGTCGCGCGTGGTTCATCATCGTGAACATACAGGCGAGGCCATTATTCGCTTCACCGACCAGGTACCCAATCGCACCGCCCTCGTCACCATAACTCATGACACAGGTTGGCGACGCGTGTATGCCCAACTTGGACTCAACCGAGACTACCTTGAGGTCATTACGTTGGCCCGGACTACCGTCGTCGTTCGGTAGATATTTCGGCACCAGAAATAGTGATATACCCTTCACCCCCTCGGGCGCATCAGGCAGGCGCGCCAAAACCAGATGAACGATATTATCACTCATCTCGTGCTCGCCCCAGGTGATGAAAATCTTTTGCCCACTGATACGGTAATGGTCATTTTCCGGTTCAGCCCGGGTTCTCACCGCCGCTAGATCGGTACCCGCCTGCGGTTCGGTCAAATTCATCGTACCCGACCATTCGCCAGCGATTATTTTTTCCAGATAACGATTTTTAAGCGCTTCGTTTGCGTGCCGGTATATCGCCTCGATAGCGCCGGAAGTCAACAACGGACAAAGCGCTAAAGCCATATTAGCTGAATACCACATTTCGGCAGTTGCAGTAGCCACCACATAGGGCAAGCCCTGCCCACCAAATTCAATCGGTTGATCGATGCCCTGCCAGCCGTTTTCAACAAATTGCTGATAAGCATCTTTAAACCCCGGTGGGCTTACCACCTTACCATTTTCGACAAAAGTGCCATGCTCGTTTCCCGGATAATTTAGCGGAGAAAACACTTCACTGGCGAGTATGCCTGCCTGCTCGAGGATTGCTTCCAGCATATCCGGCGTTGCCTCCTCATATCCCGGTAATTTGGCGAGCGTATCTAGACCCGCTAATTCATTAATGACAAATCGCATATCCTTGAGAGGTGCTTGATATTCAGACATGGTAATTTCCTTTAAATAAGGTTATTCGTAAAAATGGGTTGATTCGGTTACCTTTGCCCGTGATGGCAGAATCAGGTTTTCCGGTTGCTTCATGTCCGCGTAGCCGAATGAAATGCCGAACAGTAACTTTTGTGTCGACTCGATGCCAAGTTGTTTGCGCACGACATCAGCGTTGTAACCGAGAATAGTTTGCGGGCAACTGGCAACACCGTGAGCCTGCATGGTTAGCATCAGGTTTTGCGCATACAT
>CAXMRQ010000121.1:0-21937 GCA_964196115.1 uncultured Gammaproteobacteria bacterium | reverse complement strand
GATATTGGCGCATAGTGCATTTCAAATAATTCGTAGTTACCTACATGGATGTAGGGTATGCAGATAATGCAGGAGCTATTACCTGCCACCTTATTGGTAATGAGAAGTTATTTGGTTTTGCTAAGTGCGTCAAGAGCGTGCGTGGACTTTCGTGATCCAACTGCGTTTTCTAGGATCATATTACCGCAAAAATAAAACAAGCCACATTACACAGAAACCGTTATACTGCGTCGCCCTTTTAACCATGGCTGCAATTCCAATGGTCAAGAAAGGTAACAATCAGCTTTTCTAAGCCCTGAATCTTCAGGCGCTCCATGTTTATCAGGCATTGCACATGACAACCACTCCAGTAACTGCGTTTAATCAACTTGCGCTGAGTAAGCCCATTCTTAAAGTTCTGGATGACGTAGGCTATGAAATCCCCTCTCCGATCCAGGCGCAAACCATTCCATTGATGCTGGAAGGCAAAGATGTCGTCGGCCAGGCGCAGACCGGCACCGGTAAAACTGCTGCGTTTGCACTACCCATATTGACTAAGCTCGATTTGAAGCAAAAAAACCCGCAAGTACTGGTACTGACCCCTACTCGTGAACTTGCCATACAGGTCGCCGAAGCATTTCAAAAATACGCCACCCATATTAAAGGCTTCCATGTGCTGCCGATTTACGGTGGTCAAGACTCGCGTACACAAATCCGCGCTTTAGAGCGCGGTGTCCATGTCGCAGTTGGAACACCTGGGCGGGTAATGGATCACATTCGACGTAAACACCTGAAGCTGGGAGAAATAAACACACTGGTGCTCGACGAGGCCGACGAAATGCTGCGCATGGGCTTCATCGACGATGTCGAATGGATACTCGAGCAAACACCATCGCAAAGACAGATCGCGTTGTTCTCTGCCACCATGCCCGCGCAGATTCGTCGCATTGCTACACGCCATTTGAATAACCCGACCGAAGTAACGATTAAACTCAAAACTGCCACAGCCGACACCATTCGCCAGCGCTTCTGGCCGGTTAGCGGTGGACAGAAACTGGATGCCTTAACCCGCATTCTTGAAGCGGAAACATTCGAGGCGGTGATCATTTTCGTGCGCACCAAGACCGCCACTGTAGAACTTTCAGAAAAACTCGAAGCGCGCGGGTACGCCTCGGCACCGATTAATGGTGATATCGCGCAAAATCAACGCGAACGTACGATTCAAAATCTAAAAAAAGGCAAACTCGACATACTGGTTGCCACCGATGTAGCTGCGCGTGGCCTCGACGTCGAGCGTATCAGCCATGTCATTAACTATGACATCCCATACGACACGGAAGCCTATATTCATCGTATCGGACGTACCGGTCGTGCCGGTCGACACGGCGACGCCATCCTGTTTGTCGCGCCGCGCGAAAAACGCATGCTGCTCGCACTCGAAAAAGCCACCAGGGGCACGATCGAAATGATGCAGCAGCCGTCGACACAGGTGATTAATGACAAGCGCATCGCGCGTTTCAAACAGCGCATTAGCGATATGCTGGCAATAAAAGACTCGGGTTTATTTGCACAATTAATTGACCAATATCACGAAGAACACGGGGTTCCAGTACTCGATATAGCATCGGCACTCGCTCGACTGGCGCAGGGCGACACGCCACTTTTATTCGAGACAAAGCCGACACGAGATAGCGGGGCGAAATGGGATAAGGAAGACAGGCCTCGCGATAGCGGGAAGAAATGGGACAAGGAGGACAGACCTCGCGATAAAAGCCAGCCCGGCAAAAGACCGGATCGCGCCGCCAGGAAAGAATCGGCACCTGAAAAAGGCATGCAACGCTACCGCATTGAGGTCGGCTATAATCACGAGGTTAAGCCCGGCAACATAGTCGGTGCGATTGCTAATGAAGCCGGCATCGATAGCCAGCATATCGGTCGAATTAATATACACGACGATTTCAGCCTGGTTGATTTGCCCGCAGATATGCCAAATGAACTGTTCAACAGTTTGAAAAATGTCCGGGTGTCGGGAAGACAGCTACAGATTTCGCGTTTGAGCGAAGAACGTAAACCGAAAGCAGCAGATGATCGCAGTAATGATAAAAGTAAAGATAAAAACAAAGACAGGAGTAAAGAGCGTACTAAAGACAGAAAAAAGCCAAAAAAAATCCGCTTAAAAGATACTAAGGACAAGGGCAAACCCAAGCCCAAACCGAAAAATAAAGACAAATAGGCTAGTACTCCTTCAATGGATATAAACCGATGGATATAGAATTGTGGTTGGCCTTTACCGCCGCAGCGGCAATATTATTAATCATACCAGGCCCGACAATACTTACCGTTATCAGCTACTCGGTATCGCATGGCTATAAAGCAAAAATACCACTTATCATCGCAGTAGCACTTGGCGATTCAACGGCGTTAGCAGTTTCCTTGCTTGGTTTAGGCGCGCTCCTGGCTGAATCAGCACTTTGGTTCCAGGTCGTTAAATGGGCAGGCGGGATTTATCTCCTGTTTTTAGGGCTCAGGCTATTCACTAGCGGAGTTAAAACTGCAGAAACTCCGCAAGAATCTAGACTCTTGCCTGGCTGGCAACTGTTTGTGAATACCTATCTGGTGACGGCTTTAAATCCTAAAGGCATCGTTTTCTTTGTTGCATTCCTACCACTGTTTATTAATCCGAGTTTAAACATAAACCAACAGCTGTGGATTCTTGCTTCAACATTCGTGGCACTGGCAACATTTAATGCCACCTTGTATGCGGTCTTCGCTGGAAAAACACGACAGCTATTGTCGTCGTCAAAAACCCAGCGTGTGTTTAATGTTACTGGAGGCTCCTTGCTTTGTGCTGCGGGTCTCTGTGCGTTATCCGCCAAACATTCATGAAATAACGGGGACGCTTGTTCCAGGCTAAAATTTATACACATTAATTTTGCACAAAAAAAACCCATCAGCTCTTTCGAGCCGATGGGTAAATAATCAGTTAAAACCTGAGGAGGAGGAGGGGGTTTCAACTTCCAGCCCGATGTTTCAGGCTATGATGTGATAATAGTGTCGGAACTGTTACAATAACAGTTACAATTTTCACAAAAACTTAGCAATACAGTTAACTAAAACCATGACAGTTTCAGTGCTTACCAGGGGTGATTCCTTTAAATACGACCAGGTATCGCGTTATATCAATGACTTAATTGAGAAGGGCGCGCTCAAGCCAGGCGATAAAGCGCCTTCCTTGCGGAAGCTTAGCAAGGAACTCGGCGTTAGTATATCCACTATTTCGCAGTCTTATCTAAGCCTCGAAGATCAGGGCGTGTTAAAAGCCAAGCCACAATCTGGTTTTTTCATCAATTCGATGGTCAATCAGATTAACAATATTCCCAAATTAGCGTCCACTTCGGGCCAGCCGAAAAAAGTTAGATTTGGCGATCTATTCGAAGAGATATTTGCCATTGCTGGTAATCCGCGAATTGTTCCATTCGGTGAGGCGAAACCATCGATGGATTTTATGCCGGTGAAATCCCTGACGCGTACCACCCGTAGCATTATAAGCCGATATCCAGAAAAATGCATGGATTACACGTTCCCTCCCGGCAATCTTAAATTACGCGAACAAATAGCTGCACAGTACGCACATATCAGTACGCGGGTATCACCCGATGACGTTATCATCACTTCGGGCGCTACCGAGGCGCTTTCCCTGAGTCTGCAAACGGTTGCTAAACGTGGCGATATTATCGCGGTCGAATCTCCCACCTATTTCGCTGTGCTACGCCTGATAGAAAAGATGGGTATGCTGGCATTAGAGATCGACACTGACCCCCAAACTGGCATGGTGCTGGGAGCTCTGGAAGAGGCGTTTGACACCATGGATATCAAGGTCGTACTAGCCTCGCCGAATTTCAGTAACCCGCTCGGCTGCTTGATGCCCGAGGAAAACAAGCGCCAACTGGTTAATATGTTGGCTGAGCGCGACGTGCCATTGATCGAGGATGATGTGTACGGCAGTGTTTATTTTGGTGATAAAAGACCACGTGCGGCAAAATCATACGACCTCAACAACTTAGTATTAAGTTGCTCGTCATTTTCCAAGTCGTTGGCGCCCGGTTATCGCATCGGCTGGGTGTTGGCCGGAAGATACAGAAAAAAGGTGGTAGAGTTAAAACAGGCTACCTTTTCAGCCACCTCATCGATCAATCAATTGGCGATGGCCGAATTTCTCAGCAGTGGGCAGTACGATCGGCATCTGGTGCGATTGCGTATGAATATGCACGATCAGGTCGAAAAAGGTCGTTACATGATCGCCAAAAATTTTCCCGAGGACACCTGTATTTCCAACCCACAGGGTGGCAATGTAGTTTGGGTGGAAATGCCGCGTGGTTGTAACAGCATCGATATTTTTAACCGTGCATTACAAAAAAACATAGGCGTCACGCCGGGAATATTATTTTCCGCGACACGACGATTTAAAAATTATCTGCGAATCAATTGCGGATTTCCATGGAATGAAACAAATCAGGCGGCGATTGCCACATTGGGTACAATAGTCGCAGATTCACTCGCTGAATCGCGATCTTAGCCAGAATATAGGGAATTTTAATTAATGCAGGGGAGCTACGGCAACAACTATGGATAATCCAAACATCGCAGGGACCGCGAATCTGGCACTCGATTTACTGAAATCGAAATATGGCTTCGACCAGTTTCGTTTTCAGCAGGCCGATATCATTCAAACATTGATTGACGGTAACGACGCACTGGTGCTGATGCCCACCGGTGGTGGCAAGTCGGTTTGTTACCAGATTCCATCGCTGATTCGCGACGGTGTCGGCATCGTCATATCACCACTCATCGCATTAATGCAGGATCAGGTTAATGCGCTCAATACCATTGGCATACGCGCTTCGTACATTAATTCGACTCAATCGGCTAATGAACAATGGGAGGTCGAACAACAATTACTAAGCGGCCAACTCGATCTGCTTTACGTCGCACCCGAGCGCCTCAACACGCCCGATTTTCTCGACCTCCTGCAACGCTCGACTATAGCCCTGTTCGCAATCGACGAGGCCCACTGTGTGTCGCAATGGGGCCACGATTTTCGCAGTGACTATATGCAACTAAAGCTATTACACGAAGCGTTTCCCCAGGTACCCCGAATTGCATTAACCGCCACTGCTGACAAACGTACCCGCGAGGAAATTGTGCAGCAGTTGAACCTGCGGTCTGCGCGTGTATTTGTTCATAGTTTCGACCGCCCGAATATTTTTTATCGCATCAGCGAAGGACAAAACAATCGCGATAGACTCTGGCAATTCCTGCAAACCCAGCATTCCGAAGACGCCGGCATCGTCTACTGCCTGTCTCGCAAACAGGTGGATTCAACGGCAGAATGGTTATCAAACAAAGGTCGCACTGCACTGCCCTATCACGCTGGTATGAACGCCGAGAATCGCGCACTACATCAACAACGATTCCTGGCCGAGGACGGGGTGATCATTGTCGCCACAATTGCTTTCGGTATGGGCATAGACAAGCCCGATGTTCGTTTCGTCGCACACCTTAATCTACCCAAAACCATCGAGGCTTATTACCAGGAAACCGGCCGCGCCGGGCGCGACGGGCTACCCGCCAATGCCTGGCTGGCTTATGGTCTGCAAGATGTCATCAGCCTGCGCCAGATGAATCAGCAAAGTGAAGGCAGTGAGACCTTCAAAAGGAGCCTGCATCAAAAACTTGAGTCAATGCTGGGTCTGTGCGAACAAATTACCTGCCGACGTCAAACCCTGCTGGAATATTTCGACGAATCGCTCGATCAGCCATGTGGCCACTGCGACGTGTGTCTCGAACCGCCGCCTACCTGGGACGCGACCGAATCAGCCCGCAAGGCGCTGTCCTGCGTTTACCGAACCGGGCAGAGATTCGGCGTCAATTATGTGGTCGACGTGTTGATGGGAAAACCGCATGAACGTATCACGCGCAATCGTCACGACCAGACCAGCACCTGGAATATTGGCGACGAGTTATCAAATAACCAGTGGCGTAGCCTGTTTCGGCAATTACTCGTATATGGCTACATCGAAAGCGATAGCGATCAGCACGGAGGGCTACGCCTGACACCACGCGCAAAGCCATTATTGCGCGGCGAAGAAAGCCTGCAGCTGCGCGAAGTCACGCGAAGCAGCAAAAAGACTCGTATTCGTGCCGATAAAAAACCGCTAGATGCAATCGACCAACCTCTATTTGACAAGCTACGCGCATTAAGAAAGACCCTGGCCGATGAAAATAGCGTACCACCCTATGTTATCTTTCACGATAAAACCCTGCTCGAAATGGTCACCGAGCAGCCAGACAGTCTGCTAGAAATGACCGAAATAAATGGTGTCGGCGAGCAAAAGCTGAATCGCTTTGGTGAGGCATTTTTGGCAGTGATTCAGACGTACCAGGCTGAACTACTGGAGTAGGCTTCGATACCTGGAGGCGACAATTATCTTGACACAGGGGATGAAGGCGACGAAGGCTATGCCATTTATCCCCGTGTTTTTCACCTATGTTGCCAACCACGTCGTCTTTCTTTTTTACAATCATTCCCCCACCTCCTGAAATAGATTACAAGACATTATATCCACTCGGAACAGCAAGAGCCGACATTCGATTATTAGATGTGAAAGGCTGGGGTCAACCCTACTGAGACATTCACTTAACGCCGCTCTTTGCGAAGAGCGAGCGCAGCGAGTGATACCGACAAGAGCGCTTTGTTAAGCCTTTATGCATAATTGGTACGATAAGGCTGGACATGTAATTCAGACTTGTTTTGGCGAGATTGCCAAAGATCATAGGCGTTTTGAAGACGAAGCCAGTGGTCTGCTGATGGTTTTTTAAATACCAGTTCTAAACGTAACGCCATATCTGGTGTTATTGCTCCCCTGCCATTTAAAACTTTTGAAAGTGTTTTACGGCTAACATTTAAATGCTCAGAAGCATCTGTAATGGTGAGTTCTAAAGGGGTTATTACCAGTTCTTTTAGAATTTCACCTGGGTGTGCTGGGTTATGCATACTCATTAGTGATAATCCTCATAATTAACTATTTCAGCATCTCGACCTGTGAATCGAAATGTTACTCTCCAATTGCCGCTGACTGAAACTGACCAAATATTTTTACGACTGCCTTTTAGATCATGTAACCGTAGGCCAGGTAAATCCATATCATTTGGGCTTTCAGCCTGATCAAGGTTGGTGAGTATTAACCTTAATCATTTAGTATGTTTAGCTTGAATACCAGACGATTTACCAGTTTTATAAAAGCGCTCTAATCCTTTATGTGAAAAACTGGTTATCATAACCAACACTGTAACCTAAAAGGTTACGTTGTCAAGTGAGTGTTTTTAGAAATTAACGCCGCAAACACTGGTGGCAAAACCAGAGCGGAGCTGCGGATTTGACATCCACGTGGTTTGCCTTGTTGGATGAATATTTATTATTCAATAAATATCGCTCCTAAAACAATAAATATAATTGTGTCAGTTAACTTTCAAGCTCTTCACTCAGCGTCATCCAATCTTCCTCCAGCTGCAGTAATTTTTGTTTAGTCGTTGTTTGTTCCTGAAGGGTTTCAGCCAAAAAGCTTTTTTGCTCGGCCTGGTAGATATTGGGCTGCGCGAGTATTGTCTCCATCTCGGTTTTTCGCTGCGTGAGCTTTTCGATATCTTTTTCCAGTTGCTTGAGTCGGTTGAGTTTCGGTTGTTGTAAACGTCGCGCCGCAGCTTCCTGTCTTTTTTGCTTTTTACTATTGTTTCCCCTTTCCTGAGTTGTGCCAGATCGGTCCGACGGACGCTGCTTGCGCGTCGCCAGCCACTTGGGGTAGCCGTCTATATCTGAATCAAAACGCTGAACCTGGCCCGCATCCACCAGCCATAAATCGTCGCACACGCTGCGCAGTAAATGTCGATCATGCGACACCAGAATGACGCTGCCAGTAAAGTCCTGTAAAGCCTGATTGAGAGCCAGGCGCATTTCCAGATCAAGGTGATTAGTTGGTTCGTCGAGCAGAATCAGGTTCGGCTTTTGCCAGATCAACAGAGCCAGTACCAGCCGTGCTTTCTCGCCGCCGGAAAACGATCCAACAGTCTGCAATACTTTTTCATTACTAAAATTGAAACCACCGAGATAGGTACGAATCTCACGCTCGCTGAGTTTTTCATCCAGACGTTGCAAAATTAACAACGCGCTGGCTTCGCTATCTAGCTGTTCGAGTTGATGCTGGGCAAAATAACCTACCTTTAAATCTTTCGACTTATCTACCTGTCCACCCTGTGCCTGTAATTCGCCAGCGAGTAGTTTGATGAAGGTCGATTTACCGGCACCATTGAGACCAAGTAACCCAATGCGTTCGCCCGGAATCAGGGAGAAATTAATATCGCTTAATATTGTCTTGTCCCCATAACCAGCCTGTGCTCTATCCAGGCGTAATAATGAGGTTGGCATTGCGCGCGGTACCCTGAACTTGAATCGGAAGGGTGAATCCACATGTGCCGGGCCGATTAGCTGCATTTTTTCAAGCGCCTTTATACGACTCTGTGCCTGCCTTGCTTTAGTCGCCTTGGCTCTGAAGCGATCAATAAAGTGTTGCATGTGTGCGATGGACTGCTGCTGTCTAGTGTAATTAGACTGCTGCTGCGCCAGGCGCTCGGCACGTGTTTTTTCGAAGGCTGAGTAATTTCCACGATAATTATCGATGTGCTGTTGTTCAACATGAGCAACCTGGCCAATCACCGCATCGAGAAAGTCCCTATCATGCGAAATCAACAACAATGTGCCGCGGTATTGCCGCAACCACTGTTCCAGCCAGATTACCGCATCGAGATCGAGGTGGTTTGTCGGCTCATCTAGCAGCAACAGGTCAGAGCGGCACATTAATGCACTGGCCAGATTCAAACGCATTACCCAGCCACCCGAGAATTGCTCAATCGGGTTTTCCATCTCGGCATCGTCAAAGCCTAAACCGGACATCAATCTGGCCGCCCGACTATAAGCCTGATAGCCATCGATCTCTTCCAGCCGGGCGTGACAGGTGGCAATGGCGTTAGAGTCACCCCCCTTCTCGGCGTCTGCCAGCCTTTCCTGGGTTTGACGCAATTCACTATCACCATCGATTACGAAATCGATGGCGGGCTGCTGATTCAATTTTGTTTCCTGGGCTACATGCGCAATCACCCAGTCATCCGGCATCGAAAAATCACCCTGATCTGTCGAAAGTTGATTTCGAATCATCGCAAACAACGACGATTTTCCGGTGCCATTGGCGCCCGTCAGACCAACTTTCTGGCCCGGATGCACAGAAAATGAAACCTGTTCAAATAACAGGGTCGGCCCTCTGCGCAGGGCGAGATTAGTGAACTTCAACATAATTCTACCGGACTGATTCAGTCTTTTTTGTACTCACATGCGACATTTCGCAAGCGGTAATTATTCAATGCGCACGTATTTTCTATCGGTAACTAAATAAAATACGGTAAGATGACACTTGCAACAGATGGAAGTTTAACGCATGAGTATCGAAAAATACTACCACCTTGAAGACTCTAAACTGTCTTTTACTCGACAACAGGCAAGTGATTTCGCTAAAACAATAGCAGGCGATTTTAACCCGATTCACGATGCCGATTCGAAGCGATTTTGCGTACCGGGAGATCTGCTGTTTTCTGTCATTATTCAGCACTATGGGCTGCGCCAGATTATGGGTTTTTCCTTTTCCGGTATGGTTAATGATGAAATAACGCTTTATTTACCCAAGGTTCAGGCTCGCGAAATTTCTATTTACGACGATAATGATAAAAAATATCTCGATATTTCGAGCAATGGTGAAACCAGCCAGGACAAGCAGTTGATTGATTCACTCACCAACAACTACGTCGCGTTTTCAGGGCACACTTTTCCACATGTGCTGGTGCCACTTATGAAGGAAAATAACCTGATGATTAATACCGATCGGCCGTTGGTTATCTACGATCATATGCGCATCGCGCTCGATACGCTGGATATTGACGAGGTATCATTGTCACTGACTGATAGCCAGTTTCGACTCTATGGCAAACGCGGTGATGTAGCACTTAATTTTGACTTGAGCTGCAACGGCGAAGTAGTGGGTATAGGACAGAAGAAATTAGTATTGAGTGGTTTGCGGGAATTCGATCAAGGCAAAGTCGATGCTCTAATAGATGCTTATGACCAATGCAAAATCGATTATAAAAAGGCGAGCTAGAATCATTTCTTGCTAACTTCAGAAAATTTAAACCACCCCGTAACCGACAATCCTTGTCTAATACTCCCGCACGAAGCGCAGGTAACTACTGTCCTCATCACCTCTGAATAATTGCAATCGGATAAAGGCAGTGGGTTCGAGAAAATAATCAAAACTGATACCCCGACTGATATTATCCACTGAATCAAATAGTTCTACGCTGATGTTATTACTAATATCACCACTTACGTTACGATAACTGATAAAAGGCGTAATTCGCAACGCCTGAAATTTCGCTCCAAGACCGATTTTTAAACGACTATCATGCCACTCTATTTCACTCGGTAAGCTGGTATTTGAATCGGTTGCAGAATTGTATCGATAGGAAAATAGCCCTTCTAACGAAAAATACTCCCCCAATTGCAGTGGTAGGCGCAGATAAAAACCGAGGTGATTGCCTTCGAATTTCTGTGCATTATCCGGCGGTAGCAGGTTGGACGTTCTAATACTGTTCAGCCCAATGCTGAACCCGACGCGTAAATCCGTAGCGGTTTTTTCCTCTATCTGCAAACTCAAATCTTCCCTGCGCATCGATCTTTGCTCGGTTTCGAACTGTAGGTCTGAAGTGCTTTCACCGATTTCAACCGAAATACCGCTCCACTGCGCCTCAGCTGGTGAGCTTCCGAGGCTGACAGTTACAATCAACAACGGCAAAATTCCTGTACTAATCATTTAACCCAGGAAACGCAGTTGGGCGCGAATAAGACGCGTGCCAAAAGTAGGCGCTTTAGGCGGGATATTGGCGCATAGTGCATTTCAAATAACTCGTAGTTACCTACATGGACGTAGAGTATGCAGATAATGCAGGAGCAATTATCTGTCACCTTACTAGTGATGAGAAGTTATTTGGTATTGCCAGGTGCGTCAAGAGCTCGCGTGGCCTTTCGTGATCCAACTGCGTTTCTAGGTTCAACTAGTCAGATTGCACCTGGAGTCAGACATTCCGCATCAGTTGCCCAGAAGCTAACTACATCAATCCTAGCTTCTTCAACTGCTGCTGGTCACTAATCTCATCGCAGGTGCTGGTAATCCACTGTTTTACTTCTTCAATAATTTGATCAGATTTCCTACCTTCTGGTTCGATCGGTTCACCAATCACCAGGCGAATAGTGCCGGGCCATTTGATCCAACTGTGACGCGGCCAGAATTCACCAGCATTATGCGCAATCGGCAGTACTGAGTAACCGGTCTTTTCGGAGACGATAGCACCTCCTGGTTTGAAAGGCTTTCGTTCCATCGGCAGCACTCTGGTGCCCTCTGGGAACAACATCAAAATGCGCCCCTGGTCCATACGTTTTTTACTTTCCTGGATCAATTGACTGATGGCTTTTCGCCCGGTACCGCGATTAATGGCTATCGCATTCATTGCCATCAGACCCCAGCCAAATATGGGGATTCGTGTCAATTCGCGTTTCACAACCCAGACCATCGGGCCAAAGAATTTCTGCAGGGCTATGGTTTCCCATGTAGAGCTGTGCTTACTCATTAAAATAAACCCGTGATTGGGAATATTTTCGAGCCCTTCAATCCTGTATTTTAACCCGCAAAAATAACGTAACAGGCCGAGGCTATAATTTATCCAGATCTTGATCAGGCCGATTCGTATTTTTAGCGGTGCATAAAAAATGAATACCAGCAAAATTGCGGTTAAAAGCGTAACCGGTAAAAAAAACAGCCAGAAAAATGTCGACCTCAGACCCAGCCAGAAACGATATAGTGGGCTAGCCATTCTTAGCGGTTTTTCAGAGTTTCGCGGGTAAAATGAGAGAGATCGTCGTATACCGTAATATTCAAAGCCTCAGGGTAGTTTTGCATGACAAACTCGCCATTACCGGTGCGTACCAGTACCGGCTTTGCATTGGCCATTTCTGCAGCCCTGATATCGCCAATATTATCGCCCACAAATGGGGTCTCCGATAGATCGATTTCGAACTGACGAGCAATTTTTATCAGTAACCCAGGTTTGGGCTTTCGGCAAATGCAGTTATCTTTCGGGCCGTGCGGGCAGTAAAAAATGCCGTCGATACTGGTTCCGCGAGCGGCGAGCATTCGGGTCATTTTGTCATGTATTTGTTTCAGATCATCTTCGCCGAAAATGCCGCGTGCGATGCCTGACTGGTTGGTCGCAACAGTAACCAGGTAACCCGCTTTTTTCAGACGATTGATCGACTCCAGGCTTCCGGGAATGGGATTCCATTCATCCGGGTTTTTAATGTAGTCGTCCGAGTCCAGATTGATTACTCCGTCTCTATCCAGAATTATCATTCGGGACATATATATCCTCCAAATTTTGTAGCAGAATAAATCATTAAGACAATTCTTTCGAATGAATTTTAGAGAAATTCGCCACCCGACGGAAGCAGTCCGACATTTGTGCCAGTAAAGCCAGGCGATTATTTTTGATTATCTCATCATCCACCATGACCATTACCTGATCAAAAAATTGATCCACTGTGGGCCTTAGTTTTGCCAGCTCGTTCAGCCCCTGAAGATACTTCCCTTCAGCAAACAGAGGTTCGACACGGGCCTGTAATTTTACTAGCTGCTGATATAGCAGCTTTTCTGCTGGTAGCTCAAATCGCTCTACTATCACTTCAACACACGGGTCGAGTTTTTGTTTTTTCAGAATATTGGAAATACGTTTATTGGCAGCCGCAAGGGCAAGCGCAGCGTCATTCGACTGGAACTGATTCAAAGCCTGGATCCTGCGGTCGCAGTCCCACAATACCATTGGGCGGTCGCTGGCTACTGCATCGACGATATCGAATCCGATACCCTGCTCCTGATAATAGGCCTTGAGTCGGTCAAAGATATAGTCGATCACTTCGACTTCTACACCAGAGGCATCAATTTTTTGTGCCAGTCCCTCGCTGGCCTCGCGGCACAATTCGGCCAGATCTAGTGGTAATGATTTTTCAATCAGAATACGCACCACCGCCAGCGCCGCACGGCGCACGGCAAAAGGATCCTTCTCGCCGGTAGGCTTCTGCCCGATAGCGAATATACCCATTAAGCTATCCAGTCGATCAGCCAGCGCCAGACACTGTGAGACATCGCTTGCGGGTAAATCATCGCCGGCAAACTTTGGCCAGTAGTGCTGCTCAATAGCATCACTAACACGTTTTGACAGTTTATCGTGAGCCGCGTAGTAACGACCCATAATGCCCTGTAGTTTAGGAAACTCACCCACCATTTCCGTCACCAAATCACATTTACACAGTTGCGCCGCCTGTTTTACCTGATCCTGATTGGCGTTCAATTGCCTGGCGATATAATCCGCCAGGCGCGCAATTCGTTGCGTTTTTTCGCCAATACTCCCCAGCTTTAGCTGAAACACGACCTGATCGAGTTTCGGCCGCAGATCCGACAGTGGTTGTTTTTGATCCTGCCGATAAAAAAAGCGCGCATCCGAGAATCGCGGGCGTATAACACGTTCGTTACCGGCAGCCACTACCTCGGGCCGTTTACTGTCTATATTAGAAATCGTAATAAAATTGGGCAGCAACACTTCCTTTTGATCGTATACGGCAAAATACTTTTGATTGTCCTGCATCGTCATCACCAGTACTTCCTGGGGTAATTTGAGAAACTCTGCGTCAAACCCTCCGCTTATTGCCACCGGATACTCCACCAGTGCAGTGACTTCGTCGAGCAATGATTCATCAATTTTTGCATGACCACCGAGTTTCGCCGCATTTTTTTCAACCAGTGACCGAATCGTTTTTTTGCGTTTCTCGAAATCAGCAACGACCAGTCCCTGGGATCGCAAAGTTGCCTCATAGTCGGTCGCCTGGCTTATTGCGATTTCACCGGGCGCATGAAATCTATGTCCATAACTGACTGCTGCCGAGCGAACTCCGAATATTTCACCCTCCACCAGCTCCGAACCGATCATCATTAACAACCACTTCAGTGGGCGCACAAACTCGTCGCTTCGACTGCCCCAGCGCATTCGTTTCGGTATGGGCAGTTTACTCAGTGCGTCTGTGACCACCGCGGGTAAAACCGTCTGTAAACTAAGGCCTGCCTCGGTTTTTTCAAAATACAGCCAGCTCCCCTTGTCGGTCTCGCGACGAGTTAACTGCTCAAAGCTAACGCCACAGGATTTTGCAAAACCCTGTGCAGCCTTGCTCGGGTTACCCTCTTTATCGAGCGCTGCCTGCAATGCCGGGCCGCGTTTTTCGATCAACTGATCAGCCTGCTGCGTGGGCAGATTACGCAATAGTATGGCCAGGCGCCGGGGGGTTGCAAAAACTTCTACCTCAGCTGCTTTGAGCCCTTTGTCATCGAGCGCACTGCGTACCAGTTGCGCAAAACTTTGCGATAGCAACTTTAGCGATTTGGGTGGCAGCTCTTCGGTGCCGAGTTCGATCAGGCAATCCTTATTCACAGCTTATCTCCGCCAAGAAGTGGGAATCCGAGCGCTTCACGCGATTCAAAATAAGCCTGAGCGACTGCCCGCGACAGGGTTCTTAGGCGCAAAATATAACGCTGTCGTTCGGTTACCGAAATTGCATGTCGCGCATCAAGCAGATTAAACGCATGCGAAGCCTTCATAACCTGCTCGTAGGCGGGCAATGGTAATTTGTTACCGATCAATTTCTGGCTCTGTGCTTCACAGACATCGAACCATCGGAATAATTCGTCTACGTCAGCCAGTTCAAAATTGTAGGCTGATTGTTCCACCTCGTTCTGGTGATAAATATCACCATAGGTTATATCACCCTGTGGCCCACTCGCCCAAAGCAGGTCGTAAATGCTGTCAACACCCTGCATATACATCGCCAGTCGTTCAATACCGTAGGTAATTTCACCGGATACCGGACTGCATTCGAGTCCTCCGACCTGCTGAAAATAAGTAAACTGGGTGACTTCCATGCCATTCAGCCAGACTTCCCAGCCCAGACCCCAGGCGCCCAATGTTGGCGACTCCCAGTTATCCTCGACAAAACGAATATCATGCACCAGTACGTCAAAACCGAGTTCCTGAAGCGATCCCAGATAGAGTTCCTGAAAATCATCGGGAGAAGGTTTGAGTAACACCTGAAACTGGAAATAATGCTGCAAACGATTAGGATTTTCACCGTATCGACCGTCGGTAGGACGCCTACTCGGCTGTACATACGCTGCACGCCAGGGTTCGGGGCCTATCGCCCGTAAAAATGTCGCCGGATGGAAGGTGCCGGCACCGACTTCCATATCCAGCGGCTGCAGGATCACACAGCCCTGCCGCGACCAGTAATTTTGCAAAGTCTGGATGATATCCTGAAAGCTAGTCACGTTGGTATTGGGATGGTTGCTCATCTATCTCGAATTGCACAAAAAAAATCGGCGTGATTATATCGATTAAGCCGACAACAATATATATCGCATTCAGGGCTCCAGGGAAGCGTCAGTTCCTGGCGTGGCCTTCAGCCAGAGTCTATAAGACCTGCGCTACGCTCACGGAACCGTCGTTCGAGGATTGTTATGTTCCAAGCCGACCTGGGTAATGATCCTAGAAAACGCAGTTGGATCACGAAAGTCCACGTCAGTTCTTGACGCACCTAGCAAAACCAAATAACTTCTCATCACCAATAGGGTGACAGATAATTGCTCCTGCATTATCTGCATACCCTACGTCCATGTAGGTAACTACGAATTATTTGATTTCACTATGCGCGCCAATAAAATTCTTACTAGACTGCATGACTCATTATTTTAAACAGTGGCTAATATCACTGAAGCATTATGTGCTGATGTGCCTGTTCGTGTCTGCACCGGATCGCCTGCCAGGGGGATTGCACAGCATTCTGATCAGCGCGTTTTGTTATTTTGTTATCGGTTTATCACTGGTCGACGAACAACGTAGCTATGCGACTATAGCAGCACAAATTGGCATCGAATTAGCACTTCTGATGCTGGTTATTTATACCGGTCTGAAATTGAAAAACATATTGTCACGGCTGGCACAATCTTTTTCAGCGATGCTCGGCGTCAATATGGTTATCAGCGCAATTAGCATCCCGGTCTATCATGCCCTGACCGAGGATTACACTAACGATGGCGAAATCAACCGCACAGTACTGAATGTGACGCTGTTAATCGTATTCTGGAATTTGGCGGTTATGTCTTTAATTCTCAAACGCACGCTTAACATAAATACTCTGATGGCAGCTATGATATCGTTTAATTATTTTATGGTTTATCAGTTTCTGATTGTCTGGTTGTTTTGAATTGAAAATTTATATCCTCGGCATCTGCGGCACCTTTATGGCTGGCATTGCCCTGCTCGCACGGGAACTTGGGTTCGAAGTAGCGGGCTCCGATGCGAAAGTATACCCGCCGATGAGCACACAGCTCAGTGATGCCGGCATTCAATTACACGACGGCTATGATGCAGACGATTTAGCAACCGATATCGATGTATACATCATCGGCAATGCAATCACGCGCGGCAACCCACAGTTTGAAACTATCCTCGATAATAACCTGCCCTATATATCGGGGCCGCAATGGCTATACGAAAATGTACTTAAGACTCGCTGGGTACTGGCGGTGGCAGGAACCCATGGGAAAACCACGACCAGCAGCATGCTTGCCTGGATATTACATCACAATGGACTAAATGCCGGTTATCTGATTGGTGGCATCGGCAGTAATTTTTCTCAATCGGCCTATTTGGGAGACAGCCCATTTTTTGTTATTGAAGCGGACGAATACGATACTGCATTGTTCGACAAGCGCTCCAAGTTTATCCATTATCACCCACGCACGCTGATACTCAACAATCTCGAATTTGACCATGCCGATATTTTTGATGACCTCGCCGCCATACAACGCCAGTTTCACCATCTGGTACGTACGATACCGGCCAGCGGGCAGATTATTCACAATCTGGATAGCACAGCCCTCGACGAGGTATTGTCGATGGGGTGCTGGAGCGAGTGTCTCGGGTTTGCAAGCGAAATCGATGAGGCTGATTTTAAACTCGGACAAAACAACCAGCTCGTTGATCAACAGAACTATAAACAGTATCAAATTAATCTGGCACAGGCTGGCACATTCAATGCGATGAATGCGACTGCCGCCGCGCTGGCTGCCAGACATGCGGGTGTACCGTTACAGGCCTCGGTCGAAGCCCTGCAACAATTTAAGGGTGTTAAAAGGCGGCAGGAAATAATTGCCGAAATTGACGGTGTGCGCATCATCGACGACTTTGCGCACCACCCGACTGCGATTGAACTTACCCTGAAAGCGCTTAAATCTAAAACCAGCGGCCGACTATTCGCGGTCATCGAGATTCGTTCGAATACGATGAAAATGGGTATACAGGTATCACAATTTTCTGATTCGATTGGCGCAGCTGATGTTGTATTGTTATATGACGATAAGAGCTTGCAATGGGATTTGCATGCAAATTTGCAATCTGCGGCTACACTAGTATTAATAAAACCAGATATTGCCCAGCTAATAGAATATCTGACGCAGAATTCCCGCAAAGGTGATCAAATCGTTATTATGAGTAACGGCGGCTTTGCTAATATTCATCGCCAGTTGATCGACGCCATGCAGTGCAGGCTTAAACAATGAATACAAAGGTTAAATCGAATAATACACCTCAACGCCCGACCAAGATCGCCAAATACGAGATAAAACGTCGTATCGGCAGAGGCGCTATGGGTGTGGTTTACGAAGCCTTCGACCCCTTTGTTCAGAGAACAGTTGCAATTAAAGTGGCGCACTCTCTGGAAGGCCAGGATCCCAAAGTCAAACAAAAAGTGCGCGATGGGTTTTTTTCCGAAGTTTACAGCGCGGGAAGAATGCATCACCCATCGGTCGTCAGTGTTTATGACGCTGGACAGGAAGGCGACTACAACTACATCGTTATGGAGTTCGTCGATGGCGTGACCCTGCAGGATTATGTTAGCGGCGGTAAGACATTAACACCTAATGAGGTAGTCGACGTCATCTATCAGTGCGCCAAAGGGCTCGATTACGTGCACCGCCAGGGAGTCATCCATCGCGATCTGAAACCCGGCAATATCATGCTCAGCCACGATGGCGAGGTGAAAATCATGGATTTCAGTATCGCTCATATCGATATCGGCCTGGAACAGCAGGACAGTGACGTACTGGGATCGCCGATGTATATGCCGCCGGAACAACTGTCGGAGGAGAAACGCCTGGTTGCTCAATCTGACGTTTACTCTCTAGGCGCATCAATGTATGCCCTGTTGGCACACAAATCACCTTATAAGGCCAGCAATCTCGAATCATTAATTTACCAGATTACCAATATAGATCCAGATCCCCTGCTCGAACTACGACCCGATATTCCCGAACATATCGTCGAAATTGTAGACAAAGCGATGGAGAAAATAATTTATAATCGCCACGAGACAGCAGAGGCGCTTGCTGAGGACCTGAGCCGTTCGTTTATCCGCTTACGCCAGGTAGGCGAACGCATCGACGTTCAGGAAAAATGGAAGACTCTACGCTATTTAAACTTTTTTAAAGATTTCACGGATGACCAGATTACCCAGGTAGTCAACGCCAGTGACTGGCAGGATTTTAAAAAAGGTGAGGTCATCGTCAACGAAGGTGACAAGGAAACATCGTTTTTCATTCTTGCTAAAGGCGGCGTGGAAGTTCTCAAAAAAGGCAAGGTAATTGGCACCATGAAACAGGGCGACTGCTTTGGTGAGATTGCATTCATCACCAGACGCCCGCGCGGCGCCACCATTGTTGCACGCACCGAAGTAACTTTGATGAGCGTCAGTAATACATTAATGGAACAGGTCGACCCCGAGACACAGATACAATATTATCGAATTTTTCTCGAAAACCTGATCGCGAGATTATCGCAGACAACTGATAAACTGGTCGAATCAAAAAAATCGACATCATAAGTTACCTAATTCCGATAGATTCCTGGAAATGAACGTGCAAACTGTAACTATTGCAATGACCGGAGCGTCCGGTGCACCCTATACTTTGCGCTTACTGGAAATGTGTCTACAAGCTAAAATCCAGGTTCAATTCATCATCTCACAACCCGGGCAGGTTGTACTCGGAATGGAGTCAGATTTAAAGCTGACTGGCGCACCACAAAAAATGCAACAACAGTTAGCCAGCTATTTTAATTCGAATCCCACCCAGATCACTGTTTATGCAAAAGATCAATGGACCGCCCCGGCGGCAAGCGGTTCGTCGGTCGCAGATGCGATGGTAGTCTGTCCCTGCACCATGGGTTCTCTGGCTTCAATAGCCACAGGCACCAGCGAAAACTTAATTCATCGAGCAGCTGACGTGATTATCAAGGAACAGAAAAAATTGATACTGGTACCGCGCGAGACACCATTTTCGAGCATACACCTGGAAAATATGCTTAAATTATCCAGACTGGGCGTTGTGATATTGCCGCCCAATCCAGGCTTTTATCAGGGCGTTAATGAGGTGAGGGACATGGTTGATTTTGTTGTCGCCAGAATCCTCGATCAACTGGGTATTGAAAATCATATATCGCCTCGCTGGGGTTTAACCTAGAAACCGCAGTTGGATTACGAAAGTATGCACAAGCTCTTGACGTATCGGAATGCCGCATCACTGGCAAATCTGAAAAACCTCTCATCACCAATAAGGTGGCCACGAGCTTTTCATATTTTCCATGCACATCAATACCATGCACATCTTTTTTGCGCCCAACTACGGTTTCTAGGTTAAACTGACCACAATAAACCTATTTCATGATCGAACTACCGCTATTTCCGCTTAAAACCGTATTGCTGCCCGGCAACACACTCTCTCTCAAAGTATTTGAAACCCGCTACCTGGATATGATTGCGCATTGCATGCGCGAAGACGCGAATTTCGGTGTGGTATTAATCCACAAGGGGGAAGAAACATTAAGTGATACCGATATCCATTCAATCGGCACGATCGCAAAAGTTAGTGACTGGCAGGATCGAGCAGATGGACTGCTTGGTATCAGCGTGCTCGGCCTGGAGCGTTTCGAAATCGAATCCACTCATACTCAGGACGACGGTCTAACTATTGGCAAGATAAACATTCTTACCGACATTCAAGCAGATAGCATTCCAGAGCAATTCTATTACATGCAGGAATTACTCAACCACATTAGCGCCCAGGAAGGAAAATTACAGGACGATAATCAGAATTTTTCCGCAATGATGTACCAGCTGATTTACCTGTTACCACTTGACGCCACCCTCAAGCAAAGATTACTCGAAATCCCGAATTGTGAAGACCGTGCAGTCATATTGCATGCGGAACTAATCCGCCTGGGTGTGATTCAATATGTCAAACCTGACGAGTCACAGGAGGGATAGTTTCAACTAGTACTCCTTCAATGATATATCTTTGGTTGCAGAGCGTCCCAAATTGGACAAGGCAAGGCGCAGTCCGTAGGGAATGGCATGGCCCTTTACAAGGACTGCACCAGGAGTAGGCGCTCCAGGCGACGCGGCATTGGTCAATTTGGGGCGCTCCCGCCGGGCCAGCCAGGAAGCAGTCATCTGCGTTGTTGTGCTCCCTTGAACTAGCTACGGCTAGTCCTGCGGCCGCACGCCTAGCAGCTAACCACTTCCTGGCTGGCTGCATCCTAAGATATATCATTGAAGGAGTACCAGGGTTCCATTTCGCAATCACGCGGATTACACTGACGGCCTGTTTCAAAAATAGAGGGCCTAACCGCATGAATAAATTATTCATAATTGGGATTATGTTTCTATTAACTCCCTCATCACAGGCAGCGGAGCTTTCCGGGGTTTCCGTCAATGATCAGATCACTGCCGGAAACGGTGAGACCCTGGTACTCAACGGCATCGGATTACGTGAAAAATTCTGGGTTGACGTCTATGTCGGTTCATTATATCTGGCCAAAAAGACTGATAATGTAGTCGAAATTCTTGCCGCTCCTCACGCCAACCGCATACAGATGGATTTTGTCTATAAAAAGGTAGCGAAGAAAAAATTATTGAAAGCCTGGGAAGAAGGCTTCAATAAAAATCAAACCGGGGAAGCTATAATTGCACTACAGGATCGAATCAATCAGTTTTATGGTTATTTCGATCAAGATGTCGTCGCCAAAGACCAATATATTCTGGACTACCTGCCCGGCAAAGGAACTACAGTCACTAAAAACCAAAAGGTTCTCGGCGTTATTCCGGGGGAAGACTTTAAAAATGCTTTACTGGAAATTTGGCTCGGAAATTTTCCGGCTGACAAGGGGTTGAAGAAGGGTATGTTGGGGTTGAAGTAGGGGGCGCGTAAGCGCTGGCTTTTTTTATACTTACAGGGTTTCGCACACGAAGACTTTCATTGCTTCGTAGCAAATATAGAGTAAGTGCGCGAGTCACTTCTTTTGCTTGCCCAAAAGAAGTAACCAAGAAATGCCGCCCCGAACAAGCCCTTTAATCGTCAAAATAGTGCCCAGATCAGGGTCGGCCCACACGCGCTCCCGGCGCGGGTGGGCCTGAAATGGCGTCCTTGCCATTTCACCCTGATCTGGGCACTATTTTGCCGAGGGCTTGAAAGGGGGATGGAAATACACTGTATCTTCACGATTGGGGTTTTAAACCGCCCTCTTTTGTGTGCTGGAAATGAATCGATTTCGGTGGGTCTACGGACAGGGATGTCCGTAGAGCAGCCCTGAGCAT
>CAXMRQ010000120.1:0-12287 GCA_964196115.1 uncultured Gammaproteobacteria bacterium | reverse complement strand
ACTCTACCACCGGGACGCCGGACCGTTGCATCCAAGCATGCGTACTGCGGAAAAGCCGGATTTGGCCAAATTTTTCCAGCCATACCCCCGATTGAAAATGAAAACACATCCCGGCTTGCTGCATACGAACTTTTACAGCTGCGACGCGGTCTGAGTATTCAGCTTTATCAAAAGGTTTTTGGTAAGTCATAGGTTTTTCCTTTTTGACAATTTGGGTTGTTTATATGGTCAAACACCCTTATTGTTTAATTCTTAATTTTGATTCATATCAGAGGTCAATACAATGTCAATCGAACTCATTAGTTTCAAGACCTGCCCATTCGTACAACGCGCGGCCATCACGCTGGGTTATAAAAATGTAGAGCACAAAATTACATTTATCGACCTAGCTGAGCCACCCGAATGGTTTCTGGATATATCGCCGCTGGGAAAGGTGCCAGTACTTAAGGTAGACGGAGAAGTTTTGTTCGAATCAGCAGTTATCAACGAATACCTGGATGAAATCACAGGCGGCGACCTGCAGCCAAAAGACCCGTTGGCGAGAGCCAAAAACCGCGCCTGGATCGAGGTGGCCTCCAATATGCTGGGTAACAGTTATATGATGAAAACAGCTACTGACCAGGAAAATTACGAAAAATACCGAGATCAACTGGTGTCGCATCTACACCGTGTCGAGAATCGACTGGGCAATGGCCCCTGGTTTAACGGCGAACAATTTTCTCTCGCCGATACTGCTTTTGCACCATTGTTCGCGCACGACGCGGTCGCAAACTATCGGTTTTCGGTGATCGATTCCGCTACCATGCCGAAAGTAGACGCCTGGTCGAAACGTCTGTTAGCGCTACCAGCGGTAAAAAAATCCGTGGTAGCAGAATTTGAAGACCTTTACCTGGCCGCACTCGAACGTGGCAATAGTTATCTGTGGCAAAGTAAGGCGGCTTGATTAGAGAGCCACGTTTGTAGGGTTTCCCGCAAAATAAGCCTCCAGGTTATCAATCGCCATATCAATAATCGCCGCACTGGCTTCGGGTGTGTTGTAGGCGACGTGCGGTGTCAGCACCACGTTATCAAGCCTTGTTAAGGGATGGTTTTGAGACAGGGGCTCTTCATTGAATACGTCGATACCTGCCGTTGCAACATGACCCGATTCGAGGAGCTCAATCAAAACTGTTTCGTCAAGAATTTGCGCGCGCGCCGTGTTGACGATGACCACTCCTGGTTTGGTTAGGCGCAGGTGCTCCGCCGTAATCAAGCCCTCAGTGTCTGAATTGTAGGCCAAGTGAAAAGATATGATGTCACTTTGCGCCAACAACTCATCCAGGCCACAAAACTCGATGCCGTAACGAGTGGCTCTTTCAGCGTCCGGACGATGTGTCCAAACCATCACATTCATGCCAAAAGCTTTGGCTAGTGGCAGGGTTGCCTGCGCGATACGACCGAAACCGACCAGACCCAGTGTTTTGCCGCGAAGGTCGAAGCCCTGAAGATCGCTGTTCCACTGCCCGGCGCGGGTTTCACGGTCTAACCTGGCGATATTGCGCGCTACGGCGAGCATCAGGGCCATCGTATGCTCAGCAACAGTCTCAGCCGTGGCCAGCGTATGAGTGACCGTAATGTCCTGCTGCGCGGCCTCTTTCAGGTCTATAAATGTAGAAACGCCAAGACCGGCAAAGGAGACAACTTCCAGGTTATTTGCCGCGCGTAATACGTCATTATTAAGACCCCATCCTGACAGAACGGCATTCGCATTACCGATGCGCTTGATGAACTCATCGGTAGTAGGGCGAACACCATAGTAGATGCTAAATTTTCCAAGTCTTTCGAGCCGCGCTAACCGTTCACCAGTGAACAGGGAAGCTAGGTTTTCCTCGGCGTCCGGGTAGATAATATGATTATCTAGTGGCATCGCAAACCCCTGTAATTAGTCTGCGATGGTAACTCAATTTCTACATCAATAAAGACGAAAGATTATTTTTTCCCCGAGCCGACCAGAGCAGGCATTGGAACTTGATAGTGCCCATTGGACGATTTGAATTTCTCCATCCCAGTAGCTACCGCTTCGAATATGGCTTCGCGAACCGATTCCGTCTGCGCCATTAGCAAACCACGCGCTCGGACAGCACCCTCCATGAACGCATTTATGATGCCCATTGGATCGCTTAACTCCCAGGTTTGTTCGACGCTTAGGATCGAGGTTTCGCTTAATCCGATATTCTGAAGTGCTTCAGCCAGTCGTCCGTTTTTGCTGAACTGAAAGAAATCAGGTCCATGCGGTAATGGCACATTAAGGTCGCCATGTGCTTTAATCGAAGCAAACAACAGGCCGAAGCCATTACCAGGTTTTGGATGCTCCCAAACGCTAACCGCGACACGACCGCCAGGCTTGATCACTCGATACATCTCTAGCAGCGCTTTTTGTGGATCTGGTACATGAATAATTCCATAACCACAGACAACAGCATCGAAACTATTGGCGTCAAAAGGCAATGCCATCGCATCGGCTTCCTGAAACTCAGCAACGGGTAAATTATTACGCGCTTGTCGAATGACCTCTGCTGAGAAATCGATTCCAGTAACCTCAGCCCCTCGTTCTACCGTGGGGATGGCAATCACGCCTGGTCCTGTGCAAACATCTAATACGCGCATGCCCCCACGAACATTGGCGGCGTCCAGAACTGCTGACGACGATTGCCTTGTAAGCTGGGTAAAATGCTGATCGTATCCGCTGGCCGTTGTTTCCCACCCCTGGTGTTCAAAATCGGTGAAAGCCCGTGGGTCATTTGAGGTTTCTATAGCCATATTTAGGCACCTGTATTACCTGCTAACAATATAACAGGATGGATGTTTTCCTCTCCCCTCCAGCCGGGTAACGATGACATCAAGTATAGCATCGTCGAGTTTGTCGGTCATACCATATACATTTCTTGTACTCATAACTTTTCTCCCTGGATTAATCTAACAGTATTACTTCGGACTCCGGTTTATTAACATCGTTTGCATTTATACGCCGCCTACCCGGGTACGATATTTTGATTGAGACGAAATAAATTGGATGGATCGTATTGAATCTTCAGATCAACAAGGCGATCATAGTTGTCACTGCCGTAAGAAGCCCGCAATAATGCTTCGCCCTCTTCACCCTGACCGGGAAAGTTAAGATAGGCACCACCCCGCGAAAAAGGCTTCATCTCACCCCAGGCCCCACGGGTCCAGGCAATGGCGCTCTCATTGTCAGCCGGGTTAGTCCACGAAGTGTCAAGGCTGTAGAGGAAGTTTGCATTACGCTCGCCTAATGCGGTTTCCATCGGGTCAACCCGATTCATCGCACCACCCAGGTGCCAGATTGCGATCAACGCCCAGGGATCAGGCCGATTGAGTCCTCGCGTGACAGCATTCCCAATCGCATCATCATCGAGGGTGTCGAGGTAAAGCGATTTCCAGTAATTCTGCCGTTCGCCCTTAACAAACAAAGGATCGAATGCAGTTTGAACACCGTTGTAGGGAACCGGCCCGCTGAGATCGAGTACTGGCTCACCAAGATCGCGTAGAGGTTGTAATAGTTTCTCACCGTCTTCAAGAGCGCCAGTGTGGACTGCGGCGGTAATGACGACAGGAGTACCCTGTAGTTCCTCTGGAAAATTGGGGTGAGCCGGAATGCTCCAGATCAGACAGTTCGACGCTATATCTTCGGGTGCCTCAGCCATAAAATCGCGCCAGCTACGAATGATGTCACCTGAATCGTTGTTCAGAAGATAGAATGGTGCACAAAGCGTAACCATTGGCCCGATCGGAAAGAGTTCGAATTCGAAAGACGTCACCACGCCAAAATTTCCACCACCACCACGAACGCCCCAGAACAAATCTGCATTCTCGGTTTTACTGGCGGTGATGAAGTTGCCATCGGCGGTGACGATATCGACCGATACTAGGGCATCGCAGGCCATGCCGTGTTTGCGCCGAAGCCAGCCAAGTCCTCCGCACAGAGTCAGTCCAGCGACGCCAGTTAGCGACACCACGCCAAGTGGCGCAGCGAAACCGAATGCCTGGGTTTCGCGATCTACGTCGCCAAGCAAAGCTCCGCCACCGACATAAGCTCTTTTCGCTTTTGGGTCGACACGCACGCTGTTCATCGTCGATAGATCGATAACGATGCCGCCATCGCAGATAGCATTACCCGCGACGTTATGACCACCACCGCGTACCGCGACCAGAAGATCGTTCTCTCGTGCAAAATTGACCGCATCGATGACGTCGGCCACACCTGAGCATTGGGCGATAATCGCAGGGCTCTTATCGGTTGAACCATTCCAGATGATCCGGGCTTCATTATATTCCGCATCACCCTGAAGCAAAGATGGCCCGCGTAAACCCGCCCTGAATTCCTCTATTGATGAACACTCAATAGCGGCCTCAGACCCATTAAGGGTTGTTACCTGTAAACTTTCCATACGATACATCCTCTGTCGGTTGTTGAAATATAAGCTCAAAGCTTACTCTCGCCAAACTTGACTGCGAAGAGGCAAAACTTGCAGAATAGAGGCAAAATTACCGGTTTCGGCGAAGAGGATGATCCTATGTCAATACAAGAGCCAATCAAAGTAAGCATTCTTGCGACACCTGACACGTCACCAAGTACTCTGTTCGGGCTTTATGATGTACTTAGTTCGGTAGGCGTTGCCTGGGAAAAATTTGTCAGCGGAAAGCCCGGTGACCCACAGTTCGATGTGCGCATTGTCGGGAAGGGGCGAGAACCCTTTCGCTGTGCCAACGATGTCCTGGTTTCGCCGCATCTTAGCGTCGAAGATAGGCAAGACACTGATATCTCGCTGATTGCAAGTTTCGTTGTGCCGTCATTAGCATCACCAACAGGTTACGATGAACGGGAATTAGCCTGGCTTTCACGCCAACAGGATTGTGGCTCGACTATAGGTTCAGCCTGTACTGGAGCGATAATGCTAGCAGAAGCCGGATTACTCGATGGCTGGGAGGCGACGACTCATTGGGCTTTTCGTGATCTGTTCCGAGTTCATTATCCGGAAGTTCGGTTGCGCCTTGATCAGGACCTTTGCGTTTCAGGGAATGACAATCAAATCGTCACCTGTGGCGGAACGACATCCTGGCAAGAAATGGTTCTATACCTCATCGCACGATTTTGTGGCGTGCAACATGCGTCTAATACCGCCAAATTCTGGAGAATCCCACTGTTGGATGAAAGCCAGGCAGCATTCGCGTCTATGCCGCAGGGCATCCCACATAACGATGGGGTAATTAATGACTGCCAGATGTGGATTACGGGTCATTTTTCCACTACCAACCCGATCAACGGCATGGTCCAGCAATCAGGTCTCCCACCCACAACCTTTGCCCGCCGGTTCAAGCACGCGACAGGATACCGTCCGATGGACTATGTGCACGCGTTACGTGTCGACAAAGCCAAGGAAATGCTCGAAATTGATAGTAACCCGGTCGACCACGTTGGACGTGAGGTAGGGTACGAAGATCCGGCATCATTCAGACGAATTTTCAAACGTAAGGTTGGTTTAACTCCTAGTATTTATCGACGCAAATTTGGTCATAGCCGTTTTGAACGATTTGGCTTGATACAGTAGCTTGCAGAAAATAATTGCTGGACGATCAACACAACTCCCCGTGACCTAATCCATATATGGAGTATAATTTGTCCAGCTTCGCCTGGCTATGGGTGAAGATTGTAATTTCAATCCGGATTTCCGGAACAGGAGAGCGAAATGATACTAGCCGATTTGTTGCGTGGTAAGCGCCACGATTTAATCGAAATTAAAGCCAATGACTGTATTGCTGATGCAGCTACAGCGCTGACGGAAAATAAAATAGGCGCTCTGCTAGTGCAGGACGACTCGGGTAAAATTGTCGGCATTATCTCCGAACGCGATATTGTCGGCGGTATGGGCCCGCACGGCGCTGATTTGCACGACGTTGCGGTGTCAGAATTGATGACTACTGACATTATTAAATGTGCGCCCGAGGACACTGTTTTAGAAGCCATGGCGATGATGACCGACCGTCGAATCCGGCACTTACCGGTATTCGATGGTGAGGATATGGTAGGGTTCATCAGTATCGGTGATTTGGTGAAATGCCGCATTTCGGAGGTTCAGGCCGAAGCCGAAGCCATGCGTCAATATATCGCTTCGTGATCCGGCTACTCTGAAAAACGGTGCGGTTTTCAGACGGCCAGAACCTTAGAATTAATCTCGACCGGCTGCTCAATCGCATTGATACGCTGGCAGAAATCGGCGCGATTGATGGCGCTGGCGTGTGCCGAATGGCACTTAGCGATGAAGACAGACAAGGACGTGAACTCGTCGTTTCCTGGATGCGGGAACTCGGTCTAAATATATCCGTTGATCGAATTGGCAATGTCATCGGCCTTCGCCCGGGAATTCAGTCGGGCAGCCCGGTGCTAACCGGATCGCATATCGACACCGTTGCAACCGGCGGGCGCTACGACGGTAATTTAGGCGTTCTTGCCGGTCTTGAGGTGATAGAAACTCTGAATGAAGCGAATTTAAGCACGCGTAAACCGATAGCCGTGGGCTTTTTCACCAATGAAGAAGGTGCTCGATTCACTCCGGACATGATGGGTAGCGGAGTTCATCAGGGTATTTTTGATTGTGACGAAATGCTTAAGGTGGTTGGTGTCGACGGCTCAATTTTAGGCGAAGAACTGAAAAAGTCAGGCTACACAGGTAAAGCTCCGACGGGTAATGTCCGCGCCGATTGTTTTATAGAACTGCATATTGAGCAGGGCCCGATTCTCGAGAATGAAGGTTATGAAATCGGAGCAGTTGAAGGCGTTCAGGGTATTTCCTGGAACGAATATCGTCTGCGCGGAACTTCAAATCACGCTGGCACAACGCCGATGCATTTTCGCCAGGATGCGGGTTATGTAGCGGCCGCCATTTCTGTAGAAGCCAGGCGTATAGCCAGGCAAATGGGCCACGATCAGGTTGCTACCGTTGGTGTTTGCGAGCTATCTCCAGGACTGATCAATGTCATCGCAAGTGGTGCTACGGTGAACGTCGATTTGCGTAATCCCAACGAAGAAAAACTGCAGGCGGCAGAACGTAACATGGCTGACTTCATCAGTGAAATTTGCGAGACCGAGGGCGTCAGTTTTGAAAGCCGATCATTGGTACGATTCAAACCGGTGAATTTTGATTCCAAGATGATTGCGCTAGTCGCGGATACCGCAGTATCGCTTGGTTATAAAACCAGGAGAATGCCGTCCGGCGCCGGGCATGACGCGCAAATGTTTGCAGGCAATTGTCCGACTGCTATGATCTTCGTACCCAGCCGTGACGGCATTAGCCATAACGTAGCTGAATTTACCGAAGCGGAACATATTCGCGCCGGCAGCGATGTATTGCTACAGGTCATGTTAAATAAGAGCCGGGGAGTCTGTCGGACTTAGGATAAATCTACTGATGCCTGATAAACACCTTTTCCATTCCAGTCTTTACCAGTTTGACCAGCGGCAGCCTTCTTATTGGGAAGCGACCGCGGGTAGATCAAAACTGAAGGGGAAGTCCCTGGAGGGCGTGCAAAGCTGCGACGTGGCAATTATTGGCGGCGGTTATACCGGTCTTTCGGCGGCGTTTCATCTGGCGCGGGACTATTATGTCGACGTACGTGTACTCGAAGCGGGACATATCGGCTGGGGGGCGTCTGGTCGAAATGGCGGATTCTGTACCATCGGTGCGACCAAGCTCTCGCTAAAATCTCAGTTTTTAAAATTTGGCGCTGACGAAACCCGCCGCTTTTACCAAAGCCAGATGGACGCGGTGAATCTGGTACGCGATTTGGGCATTGAAGAAGAAATTGATTTCCGCTTACAGGGTGATAGCGAATTTGTCGTGGCAGATAGCCACAAACATTTCGATTCTTTAAAAAACGAGTCGGAAGTACTGAAATCGAAATTGGGCATTGCTGTGCAAATTCATTCGCAAGGCGAATTTAACGAGATTGGTTATGCCTCACCACATCAGCACGGCGCAATTTCTATCCAATCCTCATTTGCCCTGCATCCGTTACGATATGCGCGTGGGCTTGCTGCTGCTGCTGAACGGCGTGGTGCACAAATACATCCGCATAGTGAGGTTTTGAGTTGGCGCAAAGAGGCAGGAAACCATATTCTAATCACCAGCAATGGAGAGCTACACGCCAAAAATGTAATCCTCACGGGCAATGGGTTTATGCCGGAACATCTGCATCAGGGGGTTTACGGGCGACCATTGCCACTGCAAAGTGCGATCATCGTTACCCGCCCGATCAGCGATGACGAATTGCTGGCACAGGGCTGGCACACCCAAAACCCGGTTATTAATTCGTCCCATATGTTTCATTATTATCGATTGCTAAGCGACAAACGTCTATTGATAGGTGGACGAGCTAATCACATCGGCGACCCCGACGGGGCCGAAAAGACATTCGAAGGCCTGAAAAAAACTGTCGTCAAAATGTGGCCACAGTTTCAGTCTATTGAATATACGCACCAGTGGCGCGGCCTGGTCGGGTTCGCCTTATCGTTACGCCCTTCGATCGGTCGAATGCCCGACGATATGTCAGTTTATTTCGGTTTCGGCTATCATGGCAACGGTGTCAATACAGCGACCTGGGCCGGTAAAGAAATTGCTAACTGGATCGCCGGTAAGGCCGCGAACGATCAACAATTACCCATGCATTTGCCCGCAATCTTTCGCGGCAGACCACCACGCTTTCCACTGGCATTTTTGCGGCGGCAATATTTACGCGCAGGACTGGCGATGTGGAAGCTACGTGATGTGTTCGGATGGTGAAGTTTTAATCTGGAATACGTATGATCGATATTGCGGATTAGTCATACTGCTTTATATAAAATTCCGCTGGTTTTTCTCCTGGCTAATTCGGTTTAGAATAGTAAGACTAATTTTGTTGGAGGAGTAATAAAATGCCCGTGACGGAAATTAATCAGTTCGATGCCCGCGGCGTACCGGTTTCGTCCTGCAAGCCACAATCGCTCGATGACTTCGAAATCGCCCTGCTACAGTTTCAAAGCTACTTTGGCGACCCTACAGAGACGCTTACCTCTACATTGCAAAATGATCCCGAATTTGTTCTGGGACACATATTTTTCGCCAGTGCGTTACTCATGATGAGTGAACGGCAGTACCTGCCGATGATTCGGGAACATATCGAAGCCGCAGAAGCGTTGGCCTATAAATCCAATAATCGCGAAAAGCAACTGACTCTTGCAGCAAGGCAATGGATGGAAGGTCATTGGAACCTCGCCAGTCTCACCTGGGACAGTGTACTGGCCGATTATCCACGCGATGCAATGGCCCTGCAGCTAGGACATCTCACCGATTTCTATCGTGGGGATAGCTTTAATTTACGCGATCGTATTTGCCGCTCAATAGGCCAATGGGATAAAACCGTGCCCGGCTATTCGTATATTTTGGGTATGAAGGCCTTTGGTTTCGAAGAGTGTAATCAATATGATAAGTCTGAGGCCGTCGCCAATGCGGCGCTGAATATTGAGCCTCGCGATGGCTGGTCGGTACACGCACTGGCACATACATACGAAATGCAGGGTCGCTTCGAGGAAGGCAAAAAAATGTACCGTAGTCGCGAAAATGACTGGGCCCCAGACAATGGATTTGCGTTTCATAACTGGTGGCATCTAGCGCTATATCATATTGAACACGAGGATTTTGATTCGGCACTGGCACTTTATGATGAGCAGATATTGCCCACAGATTCCGATGTATCCCTACAGTTGTGCGATGCATCGGCTTTGTTATGGCGGCTGCACCTGCAGGGTGTTGAAGTCAGCCAACGCTGGAATCAAGTCGCAAATTTATGGTCCACAAAAACCGCGCTCGAAAACGGTTACTACGCATTTAATGATATGCACGCAGTGTTAGCTTTTGTCGGCGCCGGGCGCGAGGAGGAGGCTGCTGCTGTCCTGGCAGCGGTAAAATCGACTGCCAGAGAAAATGTTGGTGTCACTGCGATGATGGCCAATGATGTTGGAATCGCAGCCTGCAGCGCAATGATCGCGTTCGGCCAACAGCGATATAGTGATGCAATCGAAAAATTACTGCCAGTTCGAACTATCGCCAATCGCTTCGGTGGCAGTCATGCACAACGCGATATTTTGACACAAACCCTGATCGAGTCGGCTATTCGAGGCGGTAATGCCGGTCTTGCTAATAGTTTAATCAGAGAGCGCATAGTTCACAAACCACTAACGCCATTAAGCCAGCGATTTGCCAGCAAACTAGTTTAGCTCATATTTGATTTTCCGCTATGCGTTTCCTTACTAACAGAAAGCTCTTTAGCTGAGCGCGTTACGAATGGTCTCCTGAGTCTTGCCAATATCGAGCGGTTTAGTCAAATTGGCATAAAAACCGGCGTCCTTTGCTCGCTCTATGTCGGCCTTCATCGCTGCAGCGGAGATCGCAATTACCGGAATATCGCGAGTTTTATCTGACTGTTTTAGTTTTTCTAATGCCTCAATTCCATCCATTCCGGGCAACTGAATATCTATCAGAATGAGGTCAAACACCTGTGTTTTTACCAGTTTCAATTCTGGCAAGATCCAGAACCTGGGTTATCAGTTCAAGCAGGTGTTTCCCGCCTTTAATAATATGGGATACAGCTATTTTTTGCTTTGCTGTCAGCGACTCCTTCGCAAAGTGAAAAGGTGCCATAACTTACAGCACTTGCCGGAGATAGCTTCCATGAAACCGCTGTTTCAATTAATAGCACCGATCTTTTGTTAAACTATTGTTTTACCAAACTATCACTTCGATTCGAAGCCAGCTAGAATACTGCTGTCGAACTAATTGCCTCATCACCGCTGCCACTAAGCTAAATGACTCCCACCGATTCCGCGCCTTCGGGCCGACAATATTTTGCGTTTAAGGAACACCTGAAAGGCATTTTTTTCGGCAGTGAAGAACGTTTTGCTCCGATCGATGGCATGCGTGCTATCACCATGTTAAACGTCGTTCTTTTTCACTGCCTGTTTGGATTTACGAAGATTTTTGATGAAGAAAAGAACTACCAGTTTGTCGATAATTTGCCCACCTATTTGAACTGGGTATGGCAGGTTCGTGGATCGGACTGTTTATTCGTGGTGTCGGGTTTTTTGATGGGTATCACTCTGATCCGCGAGTATCAAAAATATAATTCGATTAATGTGATGCGATTTTACAAACGCAGGGTAATGCGCATTTACCCGTTGTTCCTGGTTGCACTGGCAATTTATACGATGGTCGACATTGATCGAAGCCTTCCCTATTTATGGTCGAATCTGCTTTTAATTACCAATTTTTCTGCCGAACAGCGAAACATCATACCGGTCGGCTGGTCGCTGGCAGTGCAAATGCAGTTTTATCTAATTTCACCCTTCATCATTATGGCGATATTTCTCAGAAAACACCGATTATTACTATTTGTCCTGCTAATCGTCGCAGTACAGGTCTTACGTTATGCCATTGTTTTCACTCATCCGCAGCTCAACGATATCCCGCAGTATTATTACTATCTTGACTTATCCCAAACACGACTACAGGCTGACCTTTTATATTACAACTTACATACCAGGTTCGGACCGTTTGCGTTTGGATTAATCGTTGCCTATATCGGTTTAACAAAGGGAAAGGAAATCTCCGCCTTCATTGAGCGATTCCCGATCATTAATCTGGCAGCATACCTCCTCGGCTTTTTGCTGATGTGGTGGGCCAGCTATATTGCGATCCACAATCCAGCCGATCCTTATTACCAGGATTTAACCGAGTTCAGGAACTTGAATTACATCGCAACCAATAAAAACCTGTTTGTTTCGGGTTTTGCGGTACTAATGTTTTTTGCAGTTTACGGCTCGCGAAGACTAAACCCGATTAAATGGTTTGTATCACGCAAATTCTGGTTTCCGATTACCCAGCTTATTTTGCCGATTTATTTTTTCCACTTTATTTTTCTGGTCGGCTCGGTGACACTGATTTTCGGCACCACTGACAAAGCGTCCGTTCCGGTTGCATCCGAATTTCATATCTTTGCGGTTTTTGTATTAACCGTTATATTCACTTTTATTTTTTCGGTTATATTCCACGTTTTTATCGAACAGCCTTTTATAAAAATGAGGAACTAATGGCAAAACGATGAATACGTGAAAAAGCTATTTTGCAGTTATACGCCTAAGGACTAAGCAGGGTCTTGATGCTCTCGCGGAGGCGCTGAGTACGCAGAGGGGAAAGTAG
>CAXMRQ010000119.1:0-10348 GCA_964196115.1 uncultured Gammaproteobacteria bacterium | reverse complement strand
GCATGTTCGTACATCTGACTCTCGAGCTTTTGCAGTTTACTATTCAATTGTTTAACACTCAGTTTATCGTACTGACGCATTTCCTCGGCCACTTTGTCGAGGCGTCGAACCCGATTATTGGATCCACTGGAATAGCCCACGTCCATAATATCGGTTACCTGCTTCTTAATTCCGCGCGGTGTAATGTTGTGCAGTTTGTTGTGGGCGACCTGCTTTTCGCGACGTCTGTCAGTTTCGCTGATGGCTCGTTGCATTGAACCGGTTATTCTATCGGCATACAGAATGGCTCTGCCATTAATATTTCTCGCCGCCCGGCCGATGGTTTGAATCAACGACCGTTCTGATCGTAAAAAACCTTCTTTGTCGGCATCGAGTATTGCTACCAGTGAAACTTCGGGCATGTCGAGGCCTTCGCGTAACAGGTTAATACCCACTAAAACATCGAATTCGCCGAGTCGCAAATCACGGATTATCTCCATGCGTTCCACAGTATCGATATCGGAATGAAGATATCGAACACGCACGCCGTGTTCGCCAAGATAGTCGGTTAAATCTTCAGACATACGCTTAGTCAGCGTTGTAATTAGCACCCGCTCAGAGAGAGCTACGCGCTTATTAATCTCAGACAACACATCATCTACCTGCGTTTGGGCGGGTCTAATCTCTATTTCCGGATCGACTAGGCCCGTGGGGCGTACCACCTGTTCGACCACCGCTCCACTACGCGTGCCTTCGTAGTCTCCCGGGGTTGCCGAAACAAAAACAGTTTGCGGCGACATATGCTCAAACTCATCAAAACGCAGTGGTCGATTGTCGAGCGCCGATGGCAGTCGAAAACCGTATTCCACCAGTGTTTCCTTGCGTGAACGATCACCCTTATACATGCCACCGATCTGTGGCACCGACACATGACTTTCGTCGATAAACAATAGACAGTCATCAGGCAGGTAATCGAACAGCGTCGGTGGTGGCTCGCCGGCTTCTCGGCCCGACAGGTAACGCGAGTAATTTTCAATACCGCTACAATAGCCCAGTTCTTTCATCATCTCGGTATCGTAATTGACGCGTTGCTCCAGACGTTGCTCTTCTATCAGTTTATTGTTTTGCCTGAGTTCCTGTAGTCGCTGCTTTAGTTCTTCGCGAATCGGCCCGAGAGAGGCAAGAATAGTCTCGCGTGGCGTGGCGTAATGTGTTTTTGGGTAAATAGTAATGCGTTTGATGGACTTGTTGATTTCACCAGTTAACGGATCGAACAGGGTGATTTTTTCTACCTCGGCGTCGAATAACTCTATTCGTACCGCCTCACGTTCAGAGTCAGCCGGATGGATGTCGATTACTTCACCGCGTACCCGGTAGGTACCGCGTTTCAGCTCAATATCATTGCGTTTGTATTGTAGTTCGGCGAGACGACGTAAAATACTACGTTGATCAATTTCATCACCGACTACCAGGTGCAACAACATTTTCAGGTAGGATTGTGGGTCGCCAAGTCCATAAATCGCCGATACCGAAGCGACGATTACTGTATCCTTCCTCTCAAATAGGGATTTGGTTGCCGACAGTCGCATCTGTTCAATATGCTCATTGATCGACGCATCTTTTTCGATAAAGGTATCCGAGGCCGGCACATAGGCTTCGGGCTGATAATAATCATAATATGAGACGAAGTATTGCACCGAATTATGCGGGAAGTACTCTTTCATCTCACCATAAAGCTGCGCCGCCAGGGTTTTGTTGTGCGCCATGATGATCGCAGGACGCTCAAGCTGTTGAATCACGTTGGCGACGGTAAATGTTTTACCCGATCCGGTTACGCCCAAAAGAGTCTGGTGCATCAGGCCATCATTAATGCCTTCGACTAACTGTTTAATCGCCTCAGGCTGGTCGCCGGTAGGCTGATAGTCGGTTTCAAGTTTAAAATTTTTGCTCATTCGTCTATTATTTTTTAATGATTCCCACGGGGTCTGTCGGAATTAGGTAGTAATGTCTCATCAAGGTCTGTTTACGCTAACAAACCACCCCCCACTTTAGCAGTTTCAAATTTGCCTAGCCAGTTTCCCGGCTCGGCATAAGAAGACCGAAGGATATATGCGCATATCCTTCGCTACCAGTATTGATAACCTGGAAAATGTAATAATTTTAGCTAAACAATTTTTCGAGGAATATTGATGATTTGATGTTGCCGTCAGAATTTTAATCATTTAGTATACGCAACCTCAATTCCCCGGTAGCTCAGTTGGTAGAGCAATTGACTGTTAATCAATGGGTCCCTGGTTCGAGCCCGGGCCGGGGAGCCAATTTCTCATCCCGTCTTATTGATTTAGCTAACATTTCGACAGTTTGCTCTACGGATTATGCAAGCAGATTACAGCGTCATGCAAAATTGACATAGAAATATAGATGGAGTCCATAAACGGTCATTCGCAAGTATTCTTGCTAGTAATATGTTAGTGATGCAACTACTTGTCGAGAGCGTTCCTTTATTGTAATTGTAATAGTACGCTGATATAACCTATGTAAAGCAATTTGGAATCCCGATTCGCTCAGCCTGGATCTGGTATCTTTTACCCGATGCAAAATCGACAATTAATTTTATCCCTTGTAGCCGTAGCTGGCATAGTAATTCTATCTGCCTGCAGCAGTAGCTTTGGAAGAATCGCCAAATCTAAACTTGAACCCGAATTAGTGACCCAGGTTTATTTTCCAGCCAATGCACCTACCATAAGTCAGCGTTACCTGTCACCCGCCACACGGATCGGTTGGCACAGAGGCTTCGATATGCTGGTACCCTATCAAACACCGGTACTCGCCGCCGCCGACGGAACAGTTAGCACGGTTCGCAGATCTATTTTTTATGGAAATCAAATATTCGTCAATCATGGTCGATCGGAACCGGGTTATCCTCTACAAACCCGATATTTTCATTTAACAAAGGCTCTCGTCGATCAGGGTCAGCTAGTCAAACGGGGCGAAAAGATTGCTTACTCCGGTGCAACCGGTCTCCTCGCTGGTTTCTTACAGCATCTGCATTTTGAAGTCCACCGACTATCTGACAGCGTCCCGCCCATAGCGATCAAAGTAGTCGACCCACAAAGATACTGGGTTAATGGTATTGGTCGAGTCACCTGTTTTGAAATAAACGCAAACTACCCAGCAACACCGGTAGCCCTGACTTACCCCGTGCCTTGCAAGAATGTATCGTGGGAGCAATAAGATATATTCGGGGACACAATAAAATGGCACTTAAATAAGCCTACAAACTTAAAATAGAGTCATTCCTGCGAAGGCAGGAATCTTAAAAATAAGGTATTTAGACTCATTAGATTCCTGCCTAAGCAGGTATGAGGAGGTTGTTTGGGAAATGACGAAGTTTAAGTTTCGAGTCTTAAGTAAGTGCCGTTGGAGACATAATTCATAATTACCATAATTGCCGACTTCCGCTTTGTGGTTCTGCTCCGGTTTAGTGGACACATCTAATTTGGTCTTAATTAATGGCCCTAAAGCCTTAGAAGAAGAATTAATATATCAACACTTCAGATCGAGGTTCTCAGTCTTTTCATCGTCTGCTATTCTTAAAGGTATCCGCAGACAATACTGGCACAGGTAATGAGCAATATTTTCTGGTCAAACATATTTAAAAAACAATCTAGTGAAATACAGACTATTGCTGGATTGTGGCAAAACACGCCTTTATTTGAGAATATACCTGCCAGACACATCGAATTCCTGGCGACTAAAATGCATCCCAGGCAATTCCAGCCGGAAGAAGTCGTTTTTCAACAGGGCGACCAGGGAGCCGGTGCCGTTCTCGTCATGCAGGGCTCGGTTCGCGTAATGGCCAACAAAACACAGCTCGCATTGTTGGAGGTTGGTGATTTTTTCGGTGAAATCGCCCTGGCGCGGACAGACAATCGGGCTGCGGATGCCTTTTCTGTCGGCAGCTCTACACTGGTATATTTTCTCAAACAGGATCTTGAGGAATGGGTTGAAGTCGAACCCCTGCTGGGTGCTCGTTTATTAATGAACCTTTCCTCGACGCTGGCTCTACGCCTTTATCAGGCCAATCAACTCATCGCAAACCAATAGTCGTGTCATCGTCACTATACATTAAAACCTCTAGCGCGAATTTTCAGACGATTCAGATATTCGTTTTTATATTTGCCGTTATTCTTGGCAGTTTTTATTTGATGTCGCCAGTACTGATACCGGTAGTCATTTCGTTTACTTTATATGCCCTGTTCGAACCCGCGACGCTTTTTTTGGTACGCCACCATATCAATCACTCGATATCGATTTTAATCCTACTTCTGTTACTGGTTTTTATTGGTTTTATTGCAGTCGGATTTGCACTACCACAATTAATCGATCAAATTAGTTTGTTACAGGCAAAACTGCCTTTGATACTATCGAAACTGGAAGCTTTCCTAACCCGATACAGCGATGAATTTTCGGCGCTAGTTGGCATTGACCTGGACGTATCGGAAGTTATTATTTCTCTGTTATCGCAATCGTCATCGTTAGGCCAATCTTTGCTGCTGAATGTATCAAACAAATTGCTCGGGTTTGCAATAATTTCGCTATTAGTACCCTTTTTAACTTACTACCTGTTAAAGGACTTTAAATTAGTACGTAATCGCCTGATGAACTGGCTGCCTAATTCGAGTTTTGAGTTGGGCTGGCTGATCTATCATCGAGTAGCGAGGCAATTAAAGGCCTATACTCGCGGCGTGATCATTCAATCGATGATAATGGCGAGTATATGCGCCATAGGCTTTACATTGATCGGGATGGATATTGCCGTGTTACTCGGATGTATAACCGGCATATTAAATCTGGTGCCATATGTCGGTCCCATAATATCAATCGTGCTAACCTTACTCGTCGCATCGGCAATGACTCCGTTCGACCCTTCATTGTTATATCTCGGGGTATTGGTCATTATCAGCGCTCAGATTGTGGATAACGTAATCGTAGTTCCGGCCGTGATTGCTCAAGCTGTCAATCTACACCCGGTGCAGGTTATTCTCGGAATAATCATATTTGGAAGCGTGTTTGGAACCCTTGGCGTTATTCTTGCCATTCCTGCGATTGCCACGGCTAAAATTATTTACGATAATTTATACGCTGACATTCTCAACGCCCATCGTAAGATTGCTAGCCCGGAAATTTCATAAATCTGCGCAAAGATCGCGCAGTATATTGATTTCACAAGGAAATATCCGAAGAAGTCTCGTATCAATGATTCCGTGCGACTGAGGAACTATTTCTTGTGGAATCAATAGGCAAGTGAGATTGGGCATGATTTATGAATTTTCCGGGCTAGATAACAAACAGCACGAACCATCACCTATTTTTGAGCGTTTTTGCCAGAGATTGTAAAGACTGCTTTAGGCCCTCGTCTTCGATACATCCCGCACCCTGGTCTATCGCTGTCGCTGCTTCACGCGAAACTTTAGACGGTTTGTTCGATTTTCGAGGACTATCGATGTGCAGCAATGAATCAGGAGTAGTACGGATTTTTATTTTCTGACTTAAATCGAAGGTCTCATGAATTTGTTGCTGAATTTCCGCCACATATAATCTGAGATAATTGGCAACCTGCGGATTAGTTGCCGCGATGACAATTTCTTCCGGCGATAAATTTATTACAGATACCTGTAGGTTAATGGGCTCGGGCAAATGCTCCATCAGGAATTGCTGGATTGTCAGCGTCTGCTCGCTTACCTGCCGAAAATTATCGGGTAGTACAGATTTGCCCCATTGACCGATGCTTTTGGTACTCATCACCCGATTTTTTATTCAATAATCTTCGATTTTGATGTCGTCGAGATTACCGTCTAGAATTCCCTGCCCGATGCCTCTGACTTTTTTAAGCGCCTGCACCGATTTGAATTTTCCATGTTCCTGTCGATAACGAACGATAGCCTCTGCTTTGTACGGGCCGATGCCGTATAGTGCTTTGGCAATCTCTTCGGCATTAGCCTTGTTAACATTCACTGGTGCTGCGCCAAGCGGCATCGCCAGAATCCATAATAATAAAATGATGCTTTTAACCTGATTCATTCCCTTCTCCATGTCCGATGGTCAAATATAAATCCAGGCTACAATTATACCAACTTTAATCCAGACTTACAGTGAAGTAATTTCAAAAATAAAACAATCGGAATCATCGCTTCGAATGTTTATTTTGGCCTGATCTGGTGGTATATTTATAATCAAGTTGCAGTTTTTGATAGAGTCGCTTTACTACTTCATCCTCAAATAAGCGATGTTTTCCAGGCTTTAGCCATTTTGGCAGATTAAAGCTGTCGTAACGTACCCGAACCAGACGGCTAACTTCGACTCCGACAGACTCCCAAAGCCGTCTTACCTCTCGATTTTTGCCCTCTTTTAAGACAACATGATACCAGTGGTTTGTACCTTCACCGCCAGCATCAATAATTTGGTCAAACTTCGCCATTCCATCGTCAAGTTTGATACCTTGACTGAGTTGTTGCATCATATCTGTACTTACTGCGCCGTGTACCCGCACAGCATATTCTCGCTCGATTTCATACGACGGGTGCATTAAACGGTTTGCCAATTCTCCTTGATCAGTAAATAAAATCAATCCACTGGTATTAATATCGAGACGACCAATACTGACCCAACGTCCGCGTTCCAGACCGGGCAAATTCTGAAACACATCCGGCCGCCCCTCCGGGTCCGAACGCGTACACACCTGCCCAGTTGGCTTATGATACATCATAAGCTTCGGTTTGGATTCGTGACTGGTAATACGAATTAATTTTCCGTCAAGGGCTATTTTTTCTCTGCCACTGATTTGGTCACCCGGTTTGGCCGGTTTACCATTAACAGTAATACGCCCCTGTTGTAACATTGAATCTACCTGGCGGCGCGAAGCGACACCCTGGTGGGCAAGTAATTTCTGAATTCTTTCCATAGGTAAATTATTTCAAAGCCCAAAGTTGGCCGATACCGTTAGAGGTCTCGGATATTAGTGTTTTAGCATTGGTTACCAGCGCCAATGCACCGCAATCAGCTAACGCCACCAGAGTAATTTTACATTTCATTTTTTCGATCATAGATGATTGCCGATATTAATATCCCAGAGACTCGCATGCCAGTCATCCGAACCGGTTAGCGCGTAGCGCCCATCCTGCGATAATGCGAATATATAGAGTTGCTTGAGTAGTCGGTGCATGACTGTCCAGGCTAATTAATACTGGCTTCGCTTTTTTCAACAAACGCCAGCTCAGGCGTGTAATGATCAAGATCCCTGATTTCCGCCAGGGTCGGCAATTCGTTTAGGGACTTGATATTAAAATAATCGAGAAACGTTCTTGTAGTGCCGTACAGTGTGGGTTTTCCTGGAGTGTCCTTATGTCCGAGTGGCTTAACCCACTCTCTTTCCTGCAGCGTTTTAATAATATTGGAACTCACACTAACGCCGCGAATATCTTCAATTTCGCCGCGTGTAATCGGTTGCCGGTAAGCAATTAAAGCCAGGGTTTCCATCAGAGCTCGTGAATATCGAGGTGGTTTCTGCTCCCATAGTCGTGATATCCACATTTCATAGGCTGGCTTCACCTGCAGTCGAAACCCGGAGGCAACCTGTTTCAGTTCCAGCCCACCAGGTTGATATTGCTCGGCAATTTCATCAATCACCATCTTGATGTCGTCCCTGCCAGGGTGATCGACATCACCACTGAATAGATCAAATATCTGGCTTATCGACAGGGGCCTGTCGGCGGCGGCAAACAAGGCTTCTAAAACTGGTTTTAGTTGGTTGTTTTCCATTTACGACTGATCCAATTGAGATCTTTGATTCATGCTTTGGCCTTGATATAGATCGGCGCATAGGCTTCGTTTTGCACCAGTTCGATCAGCGATTCCTTGAGTAATTCGAGAATCGCCAGAAAGCTCACCACTACCCCCATACGCCCTTCGCTAATATCAAAAAAATCGCCAAAACTGGTAAATTTATCAGCACTGATTTTACTCAATACAATCACCATCCGGTCCCTGACAGAAAGCGGCTCACGCTCTACGTGATGACTGGCAAATTGCTCGGCACGATTGACAACGTCACGAAATGCGATTAATAAATCCTTAATTTGCACCTCGGGTAAGGGCATTTTAATATCGATTTGGGGAATTTCGATGTCGGTAAGATGAATATCCCGCTCCAGCCGATCGATGGCATCGAGGTCTTCAGCGGCCTTTTTAAACTGTTCGTATTCCTGTAACCGGCGAATTAATTCGGCGCGCGGATCGTCCTCATCGGCAGATTCGGCAGGCCTGGGTAACAACATACGCGATTTAATTTCGGCCAGCATCGACGCCATTACCAGATATTCGGCGGCCAACTCAAGTTCGAGCTCGTCCATCAGGTGAATATATTCCATGTATTGCAATGTTATTGCGGCAATCGGAATGTTCAACACGTCGATATTCTGTCGTTTGATCAGATACAGCAATAAATCTAGTGGGCCCTCAAAGGCATCGAGAAAGACCAGCAGCGCGTCGGGTGGGATATATAAATCCTGCGGGATAACAGAAAGTGGCTCGCCCTGTACCAGCGCAAATGGCATTTCTGCCTGGTTTGATGCGTTTTTCAAGGTTAGATCCGGCATTGCTTTATCGCGAGGTTAAACCCATAACCTTGCGTACTTCTTCGATGGTATCCTGGGCAACATCTCGGGCCGCCTCGCAACCTTCATTGATGATGCTATCCACACCTGACAGATCACTTAGATAGTCTTTCATTCGTAGTTGAATCGGTTTTAACTCGTCGATAATGGCGTCGATTATATATTGTTTGCAATCGATGCATCCGATCGAAGCAGTCTTACAACCTACAGATAGCTCACCACGGGTAGATTCCGAGGTATAAACCTGATGTAAATCCCAGACCGGGCATTTTTCCGGATCGCCGGCGTCGGTGCGACGTACCCGTGCGGGATCGGTCGGCATGGTTTTAATTTTCTTCTGAATATCTTCAGGAGATTCCCTTAGAGCGATAGTATTCTTGTACGACTTGGACATTTTCTGTCCGTCGAGGCCGGGCATTTTCGACGATACGGTTAACAAAGATCGTGGCTCGGGTAATATAATTCGCCCGCCGCCATCAAGGTAGCCGAGTAATCTTTCGCGGTCGCTGAGGCTGATATTTTGCTGCGAATCGAGCAATGCCTGTCCTATCGACAATGCCTCGGTATCGCCCCTTTCCTGATAGCGCTTTCGAACATCTACATAGAGTTTGGCGTTTTTCTTACCCATTTTTTTAATTGCGGCTTCGACTTTTTGTTCAAAATCGGTTTCTTTCCCATAAAAATGGTTAAAACGTCGCGCAACCTCGCGAGTCAACTCGACATGCGCGACCTGATCTTCACCCACCGGCACAAAGCCAGCCTTATAAATCAGAATGTCGGCACTTTGTAACAATGGGTAACCAAGGAACCCATAGGTCGCCAGATCCCGGTCTTTCATTTTTTCCTGTTGATCTTTATAACTCGGCACTCTTTCAAGCCAGCCCAGGGGCGTAATCATCGATAACAGGGTAAACAATTCGGCGTGTTCGGGAATCCGAGACTGAATGAATATGGTCGAATTACCGGGATTAACGCCTGTTGCCAACCAGTCGATTACCATATCGCGTGAACTTTCGGCGATTATCGAAGGATTTTCGTAATGCGTGGTTAATGCATGCCAGTCCGCAACAAAATAAAAACATTCGTAGCTGTGTTGCAGATCGATCCAGTTTTTTAAAACGCCGTGATAATGCCCTAAATGTAACAACCCTGTGGGACGCATGCCGGAGAGCACACGGTTGTTTTGACTAATGTTCAATAATGGGTTTCCAGAGGAAGAATGGGTAGGACCGGATTATACCGTAAAGGATTATGATACGTCGATAAATGTAGTTGAATTTGCTGTGTCTGCTTTGACATCGGTGCCCTAGGAGTCTGTCCAATCTTCTAAATGTAGACCTGGTACCTGGCTGAAAGCACGATCACTTGTAACTAGTACCGAATCTGAATTCAGCGCGTGTGATGCTATTAGCAAATCCAGTGGTGCGAGTATTTTTCCCATTCTCTCCATGTCGGCTCGTACAAGGCCATAACATTCTGAAACAGCACCATCCCAGGGCAGTACATCGGCACGTCTTAAAAACTCCCGCACAATATTATGTAACCGTTTCGCCTCGGGTCGTTTAGCCAATCCAAATAGAAGTTCGCCTGCGGTAATCGATGAAATACAGAGCGACTCAATAGGCACACCCACAACCCGCTGTGCGACCTCGGGATGTGCCTTGATCAGGTGGCTAACTGTGTTGGTGTCGAGC
>CAXMRQ010000118.1:0-8290 GCA_964196115.1 uncultured Gammaproteobacteria bacterium | reverse complement strand
CATGTGTCGGCTGACGATGGTGATAATTATATTCCGATTACGCTGGATCTGTTTTTCAGTAATATGCAACGCTATATCGCGGGGGAAACATTGCTCAATATTGTGCGACCTGAGCTGGGATATTAATTAGCGATTACCCTAACTCCCTGCCAGAGAGAGGGAGCTGGTATTGTTGTCCCTCGCCCTTAAGGGGAGCGGGTGAGGGGGAATTATACGGGCGTGCTCGGCGTCTGCTCGGGTTTGGGTTTATAAACCAATTCAAAAATAGCGCGTAATGCAACCGCAAGTATGATTAGGCTGCCACCCAGCAGAGTCCAGTACGAAGGTGTTTCACCGATAAAAAGCCACACCCACACTGGGCCAAGAGCAAACTCCAGCAACATGATCAGGGTGACTTCAGCCGCCGCCAGATGTCGCGAGGCAAAAATAAATGCCCAGTTGACGAATCCAGACAGGCATCCACCCCAAAACAGGCAGAGTAAAATATCGCGTAAAGGAATGGACATATCACCGGCTTTCACCAGTAAAGTAACGACAATGACGATGGCCGACGATATCAGCATTACCGGTAACATTTCGGTCTGGCGTTTATAGCGTACGATAATCGCGTAAAGCGCAAAACTGACTGCGGTTATCAATGCCATCGTATTACCGAATCCCGAACCGACGTTGATGCCCTGTACCACCATGATACCGAGCCCGGCAGCGGCGCCTATCATGGTAAACATCGTTGTACGGCGTAATTTCTCACCGAGTAATATTCGAGCGAATAGTGCCGCGAAGAAAGGGATGCCACCGAGAATAAACAATGCATTAGCAATTGTGGTGTGGGTTAGCGCCTGAACAAATGTGATCCCCGCGATGGATATCATCACACCGCCAAGCAAACCCATGCCTCCGACACCGGTCAACGTGCTTAATACTCGGCCACGGTAGCGGACAGCAACTATGATAAACATTGCGATCAGCATGCCGAGCGAGCGGTAAAAGACCGTCTGCCAGGCATCGGCAACCTCTAAATTACGCTGTACCAGACCACCAAAACTAATCGCTATCGAGCCTGCCACCATCATTAACATGGCGTAGCCGTGACGGGAATCGATGGAGTGCTGGTTGGTGATTGCGACGGACATCGGCGCAGTTTGCGCCTGACTCGATGTGGACGCAATGCCAAAATTCAACCTAGAAAACGCAGTTGGATCACGAAAGTCCACGCAAGCTCTTGACGCACCTAGCAAAACCAAATAGCTTCTCATCACCAATAAGGTGACTACGAATTATTTGATTTCACTATGCACGCCAATAACTTACGCGTCTTTTTCGCGCCCAACTGCGTTTCCTAGGTTCAGTTCCATCTAATCGGGTTGTTCGGTGATTCTACCTTCCTGCACGCGCCTGACGGTACCGTCTATCTGGTCTTGACGGGTTTGCGGTTCGAGTCTTTGGTTGAGTTCTTCGAGTCTTAGATCCGGGGTATCCATAGCAGGCAGTCCTGCCTGACTGAGACCTTCGAATCTGGCCAGCAATGATTCTTTTTTGCGAACCTGATGCGGCTGAAAATCGTTTAATTGCTGTGGGGTAATTGCCTCGCCAAGCACCAAATCTCCTGTCTCCGCAGCCGCAGCAACTAATTTTTCACCCTGCGTAGAACGAACGATGATGCCATTAAAACCAGCATCTTCACCGCTTGGCGAACCACCTGGCCACACATCGGTGGCAGCCACATCCGCGGCTTCACCCAACGCATCAGGGCATAGTTTGCAACGAGTTTCGAGCTGCCATCCGGCTTCGTCTTCCCATAGCTCCAGATAGGTTTTTTCAAAGGCTCGGCCATCGCATGTTTCAATTCGAGTGAGCCCCGGATTGCCGTAACCCCGGTAACGAAACAATGTCAGTTCATCTTCCTCAATCTCAAATTCATCCAGCAGGGCCTGCGATTTTAACAGGCGCGATTGTCCGCCGCAGACCATGGCCAGGCGGGCCACGCATAACTCATCGAGACGTGAATCGAGGCTGGAAAATCGGTGTACTGCATTCAGGTCACAGGGTTTGGCGATTATCGCAAAAGGTTCGCCACGGTTTAGCGCTTCGAGCAAACCGGCCAGCGGCGCGGTGGGTCCATAACGCGACCCAGAATTGGCGATGACCTGTTGCGGTGATTCGCTCAAAACCCAGCGGCTACGCATCGGCTGTTCGGGGTCTACGCTAATCTGTAAAATAAAATTAGCCTTTTTACTGCGCAGCAAGTGGCAGCCGAGTGTGGTCAGAACCCCAGCAGTTGCGGCTCGGAAGCGCAGGTCTGGATCACCCGCCCAGGCATAACGCATGCTGGAATAGGAACCCCATATCGGGTCAGATTCCAGCCCTGGTTCTACTCTGGGTACAACAGTGACGCCGGGGCAGGTAGCGAGTAAGCGGGATTCTTCAGCGGGGGTGAAGATATCGAGTGGAGTAGGGCGCAGGCTGCCATAATTAGTCATGCTCATTTGTACACGGCCCTGGGTAACGGCTTCGCATAGCCCGCAGCCGATACAGAGGCCACTTTTCACTACTTCGTCGATACTGCTAGCTGTCTGGACCATTTATTAATCTCGCGTGCTACGAGTCTGTCGGATTTAGGATCAATCTCGGTAACTGCTCCTGCGTCGCCTAAAGCGCCTACGGTTGGTGTTCTACTACCGTACACCCTGTACATATCGCTACGATTACCTAAGTCCGACAGACTCCTGGGTCTTGGTAAATAGGTGAGTAGTATTTACTCATCATCGCTTACCAGTCGTCTGGCTTGCCAACATTGGTATCGATGCCCTGAGCGAATAGAACTTTCTGTCGAGCACGCATTAATTCACCGTATCTGGTGTATTTCTGGTGGTTTTTATTCAGGCCAAAGCGTAACAAGTGTTCGAAATGAAACGGAAATAGCATTGACGCTACGCGTGTAATTTCTTTGCCTTCATCAAACAAAATGACACCCGGTCGATAAGCTATGTTAAGTTCTGCGATCCAATCTCGAGGTGAAATTTTTCTACCGCTAAAATCGATGATTGCGGTTTCTAATTTTGCATCGATGCGGATAAAGCGATACTGTGACAATTGCTCACGAATATGCGGTCGGCTAATCAATTTATGATGGAATTTCTCACACTCGTTACAGTCGTCGTCTTCGATCAATAATACTACCGGCTGTTTAATGCTGCTGAAATCATCAACAGTTTCGATTAACGGATCGTCGATAAACCGATATTTTCCATAATTCATGTTTTGACGTTTGTACTCGGTAAAAGGAGTATCTAAGTAAGCCTTTTGCACTACGTAATTGAAAGCCTGCTGTAGGGCTGGTACCGAGCGGTAGCCGCTAAGTCTGAGCGCTACTTTATTGTCGCTATTGAGTAGCAGTATAGTTGGCGTACCTCGAATTTTTAAATATTTAGCCAGTTCCTGCTCGGTCATACTGACTGTCTCACTCAGGGCGATTTCGCGGTCACCTTTGACGTTAATTTCAATGCTATCAAAATGTTCCTGCATAAACGATTTTAGCGGCTCTTTCTGGAACTGTTCGTTGACTGTAATATTGCAGTAAGGACAGGCATTTAGATGAAAAAACAGTAATACGTGTTTACCGGCTTCATTAGCTTCCTCGACATCGGAAGCAATTTCCAGAAACGAATCCTTAAACCAGTCGGGGGTTACAAAATTGACGCCACCAGTCACTTTGCCGGGTTCTACCGCAATAACCGGGTGGCTCGCTAAGCTAAGTAAAATAAGGATGGATGTGACTAATAGACTGTTAATATACATGTTAGATCTCATTGCCTGAATTAAGACATTATGTAAATGAAAAATCAATTTACCAATGGGGATAGATTTTAATTAATTTTAACCTGAACCTACGGATTCAAGTTAAAATTAGTGGTTAACCTGTTTCATAAAATTCCGATAAAGCGTTTCGGCACATTTAATAAACTCCGACATATGGTTGTCGGCACCCAACTTCATAATCTCTAACCCATCTACCCCGAGGGTATTTTCGAGCGCTTCCCGGTAGGCTGGTACTTCGCCCCAATTAGCGACTGTATCTGCTTCAACCTCGACATGATATTGCATTGACCAGGCGTTTGATCCGACTCGCATGGCTTGATTTCGGCAAACATCGGAACTGGCTAAAATGGTGGTATTTTCGGGTGCCTGAGCGACACACACGGAGTGCCATTGCAGGCATTTTTGTTTTTGCGGCGAGCTATCAAACAGCGGGTCGTTGCCCGCGTCAGCAGTTAATTCGACGTCGACAATACCGATCTCGGGTGGTCGCTGGGGACCGCAGGTGCCGCCAAGCGCGTCGGCGAGTAATTGATGACCCAGGCATAGACCCAAATATGGTTTATTGAGCTCGCTGACCCAGCGACGAATCGCGGCCTTTTCCGGAACCAGCCAGGGGTGCTCTTCGACGTCCCAGACGTCCATCGGACCGCCCATGACCCAGAGGGCATCGTAATCTTCAAGTTTTGGAATCGGCTCGCCCTGATCGAGGTTGGTTGCGTGCCAGTCGATTTTGTCAGAGGCGAGAAAGTTGCGCAATGATCCAGGGTGCTCACAGCCGATATGTTGGAAAACCAGAAGTTTCATGGCCTATTGCCCGATGTTCGTTATCAAAACTCCCGAGTTCCCTGGTGACTCATTATGAGCTCAACTGTATTCATCAATAGTTGTGAGCCTTCTAATTTATAGCGCCAGCGAGTTTAATCTCACTGGCAAGAAGAATTCGTAATCGACCTAACCGAGGCCTGGTATAAAAATAGGAGATTTAGCCTCAATATCTATTTCCCTAAAATCAACATATGAGGATCAAAGTTTATCTATTCAAAAGTCAAAACCTGGACACATATCCAAAGCTAATAGCCGTCACATCATAGTTTTTATTATGGAAGTACTGCGTATATTCAAAGTTAAAACCCGCTATGTTGAGCCCTATTCCATACGATAAATTTGTTTCTCTACCATCCGTGATAATAAGGCTAGGTAGTGATGATTTAATTTCGCCGTTGGTTAGTCCCAACAGGCCATATACGGACCCATTACTGCCCCACCCTACATGATAGAGACTATATAAACCCAGGAAAGCCTCAACATCGAAATCAACATCAACACCCGAAAAATTGGTGGTATCGCCATAACCCTTCAATCCTGTTCCTAACCTGAACTCAATAGCCGCGCCTTGATCCAGATAGCCACCGATACGGAATGCCAGCGCAGATGGTTCTCCCTCTATCTGGTTTATACCGTCATCATAGTCAAAAGTAGCCTGCATGACCTGGATTCCAGTATAGACGGTCTCTTCAATCGCGGCTTGAGCGCCTGTATTATATAAACCTAAAAGAAAACCAAAAATTAAAATCTTCCTAAGCATTGAAGTTATACCCCTTAATCTTAATATTTGCCCTCAAGTATGGCACAAAATATTTTCTTCGCCAGTTCCATTAATAAATAAACGCACAAATATGATTCATGGTGGAGCCTCAGAAACAGGCCCCTTAAATATTACCTGAAATCCAGTCCCGCAATATGAGATTCGACACCTTCCGAGATATAGGTAACATCTAGTCCTACCGAAATGATATCTACTCCCAGTCCATTCAGCATATTGGCCGCAACCGGGTTGAACGAGAAAGCTGCCGTCTTCTTACCTGCATTCTTGCATCTGACTACAATGTCTCCAACCACATCGATGGTGTCGATTCCATAGGCATCTGGTATTGGATTTTGTCGAAACGAAATGGAAAGGTCTCCGGGGCCTATTAACACACCGTCAATGCCATCGACTGCGATTATTTCATTTAAATTGTTGTAAGCTTGCCGGGTTTCAATCATTGCCAGTGCTAATGAGCAACTATCAAAATTTTGAAGATACTCATCACTGTCGATTTTATATAGAGAAGCCGCATGTCGCGGCCCGAACGAGCGTTCGCCCACGGGTACAAACCGGGTGGCTGAAACGAATGCTCTGGCGTCCTCTGCGGTGTTAATCATCGGTGCTATTACGGCCAGCGCACCAAAATCCATCACCCTTGAAGCGGTATCCCAGCGGGCCAGCGGAATTCGTACCAGGGGCGCTTTACCACGAGCAATTAGAGTTGCAATGCCGTTCTGAATACTAGACTCGTCGAAAAATCCATGCTGCATATCCAGAACGATTGCGTCAAAGCGGTGTTCCGCAACCGCCTCCAGATAACGCGGGTCAGTAATACCACACCATCCGGCGAGTACAGTTTTGTCTGAGTCGAGCATTTGTTTTAAGCGGTGCATATATAACACTCTAAAAAAGGGGAATACCAATACTATTCTAGTCAGCTAGCAATATAATAGTCGAATAATGATTAATTTATTTACTTCAATTATGAGTTCGAAATGCAAATAGTAACCCATGAGTGGCTTAATTCACTGCCCAAGGTAGAGCTGCATATGCATCTGGAAGGCAGTCTCGAACCCGAACTCATGTTTGCGCTGGCGCGGCGTAATAATATCGAACTGCCGTTTGCAACCGTTGAACAGATACGCGAGGCTTACGAGTTTGGTAATTTACAGGACTTTCTGGATATTTATTATCAGGGAGCCAGGGTATTACAGGTAGAACAGGATTTTTATGATCTGGTCTGGGCGTATCTTAAGAAGTGCCAGCAACAAAACGTGGTTCATGTCGAGCCATTCTTCGACCCGCAAACTCACACAGACAGGGGTATTCCGTTCGAAACAGTGATCAATGGGATTTCTCAGGCATTACAGGATGCTGAATCGCAGCTAGGCATTAGCAGTAAAATAATTATGTGTTTTCTCCGTCATCTCAGTGAAGAGGCTGCGTTTGAGACGTTGGCACAGGCCCGGCCCTACCTTGATCGAATAGTAGCGGTGGGATTAGACAGTTCGGAAAAAGGCCATCCGCCGGAAAAATTCAGCCGGGTATTTGCCAGGGCGCGTGAATCAGGTTTGCTAACAGTCGCTCATGCCGGTGAGGAAGGCCCAGCCGAGTATGTCTGGACGGCAATTAATGATTTAAAAGTCTCGCGTGTCGACCATGGCGTGCGAGCTATTGATGATCCTGAATTGATCGCGCATCTGGTTGCGACCAGAATACCACTAACGGTTTGCCCGCTATCGAATACCAAATTACGCGTATTCGATGATATGTCGCAGCACAATATCCTCGAAATGCTGAAAAAAGGCGTCTGTGTTACGGTAAATTCGGATGCTCCGGCTTATTTTGGCGGATATATGACTGAGAACTTTGATGCGCTAGCACAAAACCTTGATTTGAGTAAAGATCAGGCAAGACAGTTGGTGTCGAATAGTATTGAAGCGAGTTTTGCCGATGACTCCAGAAAACAGGAAATACGCGATTTACTTAACTCGGAAATTTCATAAATACTGCACAAGTATCGCGCAGTATATTGATTTCACAAGGAAATATCCGAAGAAGTCTCCTATCAATGATTCCGAGTGACTGAGGATATATTTCTTGTGGAAACAATAGGCAAGCGAGATTGGGCATGATTTATGAATTTTCCGGGTTAGTTCAGCCTGAAATTATTACTCCCCCTGCACAACCCCCTGACTCTCTAAATACGATATCGCCGGATACTTCGGTGGATTATCAGCGTCGCAGCAGGTCGGCAAACATTCCATTTTAAAATCGGCATTCGCGTTGAAGAAAAATGGAATGGAATAACGAGCTTCATCGCCGGTATTATTGTTGGCAAAATGTTTGACGCTAACAAACAAATCGTTTGACCATTGTTTTAGCAATTCTCCGCTATTGACGATAAAAGCGCCATCAATCACCGGCGCATGAATCCAGCATTTTCGGATTTCACTGTAGATCACCAGACCCGGACTATTTTGCGCCAGCAGGGTGAAAAAAGTGGTGTCAACATGTGGTGCGATACCGTATTCATCGGCTGCCTTTTGTTCCATTAATGGGTAGTGCGTCATACGTAGCCGGTAAAGGGGCCGGGTAAATGCAGGGGTAAAATAGTCTTTATTGAGCTCCAGCGCACGTGCATAAATCGGTAACAAACGTTTTGCCAGGCGTTCGATTTGCGTGGCGTATAAATCAGTATTAGCACGAAATTCGGGCAGCAGATCTTCGTCAGGCCATTGATTATCGTCTAGCGAAACAACGTGATCGCGTTTGACCACGAATGTTTCGTTGAGGTTACCCTTTGCACGAGCCGGTAATTTAAAGTTATTAACAGGTAGGTAGCCAACGGCCTTAACCGGCCAGTCGGGTCGATCCATCAAT
>CAXMRQ010000117.1:0-3099 GCA_964196115.1 uncultured Gammaproteobacteria bacterium | reverse complement strand
CCACCCCAGTAACGCTGCATCATCAATAAACCCGAAACCTATTATAAAATCAGGAATTAGATCGACTGGCATTACGAAATAGATAATCGAGGCGATTATCGAAATAAGGCTTACCCATGGAATGTCCCTGTATTCGCCGATGGCGTAGGCTCTAAGAAGTCTTAAGCAAGCCATCAACGAATCCCAGACCTCTGATAAAGGACCTTTTTTGGAATTGGCTTTTCTTGCCGCCTTGTCTAGCAAGTCATTTAGTTTATCTGCATCATTCGCATACTCTGATGCTCTATCTTTTGCAGATTTAAAAGACGGACTAGCTTCTACATTTTCACCAGAGATTTTTTTGCTCATTAAATTTTTCCGCAATTACCTACCAGGGGTTTAAACAGGCAATGCCAATATTGTGATGCGCCGCTATTTACAATGCAAACCTGATGACTGCAATGAGCCCGCTAATAATCACTGATCAGGCGGAATTGAATAAGTCCCGGTGGCATGCGCAACGATATCTTCCTTGCTGAAAATTGATACCTCCAGTACCGCGAGGCGCTTGCCGAGTTTGATGATTTTACCCTCGGCTGTGAGGTCAGTTTCGCTAGGTTTGCGCAGAAAATTGATATTAAAGTTGGTGGTGACCGCGAGTTTCACTTTTCCAGCCATGCTGAGTACTACTGCGTACATAGTCGCGTCGGCCAGCATCATCATATGCGGTCCCGAAATCGAGCCGCCGGGTCTGACCGAGCGTGCGTGGTAGGGCAAGTTCATTACCACTTTCCCTGCTTCGATGCTTTGCAGTTGCATTCCGGCATCGGCAGCCCAGGGCAGGTCGTGTTCAATGATCTGGTTAAATTGCTGTTTGCTTATTTTACTCATAACATCAGCTTATTTTGTGAAGCACCTTTTTGGTCTCAAGAAGAACTTGCCCATACTCAACATTGACGGGTTTAGCGGGTATTTATATATGATCTTCGGAAATCGACAGGGCATCTCGGTCGCATCAATCCGTCGCGCAAAGCTGCTTTTAAAAAGGACACTTAACAATCTGAAATATAAATTCACTGAGGTCTTTGCCCTATCTTTCCATTGTTATAGCGTTAACCGAAGCACTTACCGGGATACTCGACCCATCAGGTAAAACTCGTCGTTGGTGCGCATACTCGACATGTTGACAATGCGATTGGACAAGCCGAAAAAAGCGCTGATCGAACCGATATCCCAGATATCATCGTCATCGAATCCATGCTCACGCAAAATAGCATGATCCTGATCGTCCACTGTTTCAGCCTGACGCGAGACCTTGAGCGCGTAGTCGAGCATTGCCCTCTGACGTTCGCTGATATCGGCCTTGCGATAATTGGTCGCGAGCTGGTCGGCGATTAACAGATTTTTGGCACGGATACGTAAAATAGCACCGTGCGCGATGACACAGTACTGGCACTGATTACGGGCCGAGGTGGCAACCACAATCATTTCACGCTCGGCGAGACCGAGGCCGGGTGTTTCTTTTTCCATCAGCGCATCATGATAATCAAAAAAAGCGCGGAATTCGGCCGGGCGATGGGCGAGTGCGAGGAAGATATTGGGGACAAAGCCGGCTTTATCCTGGACTGCCTCGATGCGTTGGCGGATGTCCTCGGGCAGGTCGTTTAATTGTGGAATCGGGAATCGACTAATCGGTGCATCGTTCACAGTTACCTCCTGTAATTTTTTGTTGCCGATATTAACCCGCTGACTGTATTATACTTGTTTGCTACAAGCAATTAAAACCCTGGATTTGATGCAACAACCATGCCTTACTTCGCCGGCTAAATCTTTACCACGCAAGAGCCATGCTGAAAGACTCGAGCTATCCGATTCGGCCATGTTTGATGCCGCGGTAAAACTTATCGTAGAGCAGGGCACCGCGAAAACCACGCTGAAAGCCGTCGGCGAAAGCGCCGGTTATAGTCGCGGTCTGGCTGGTTCGCGTTTCAACTCAAAGGCAGGTTTATATTGCTTTGTGATTAGGCGCGTTGCCGACTACTGGCTCGACGTGATGAAAAAGGAGACGCGCAATAAATCGGGTTATGAGGCGATTCATGCGACTATCGATGCACACTATCAGTTCAGTAAGAAAACACCAGATTCGGTACGGGCATTATATATTCTGTGGTTTGAATCGATAGGGCTGGATAGTGATATGCGCGACGTTGTGGCTGCGATTCACCGGCGACGATTAAGTGATGTCACCGAGTGGATCACGCAAGGTATCGGAGCCGGAAAAATTTCTCCAGATGTCGAAGCGAGGGCCGTGGCGCAGTATTTTTTAACCTCCATGTTTGGCATTGTCTATCAATGGCTGATCGATCCAGGCCAGGAACGCGAGATCGAAAACCTGCACGACAACCTGAAAATTTCAATGCGTTATTTATTGTCAAAATCCGGTGCCTAATCGGCTGGCGAATCGTGCTAGGGTATCACCCGAAATTTCGGTAAAAATATATGTCTACAACTAATACTGAATTAAACCGCGAAGCGCGAGGCCTGGCAGAGGAATTCGACCTGCTGGTGACGTCGCGACGCTCAATCAGGGCTTTTTTACCTGATCTGATTGGCACTGAAACGCTGCAAAAGATATTTTCAGTGGCTAATTACGCGCCATCAAATTGCAATACGCAGCCCTGGATATCGCATGTCGTTTCAGGCGCAAGACGCGACGTAATGCGTGACGCGCTAATGAATTCTATCGGTGAAGGAGAGCATGTACTCGATTTTCCCTACGAGGGGAAATACGACGGCATTTACCGCGAGCGCCAACTCGAGGTCGGCTTAATGTTGTACAGGGCACTTGGCGTCACACGTGAAGACAAAGAGGGTAAGCGACGGGCTTTTTTGCGTAATCTGGAGTTTTTTAACGCACCGCATGTCGTGTTCATATTCATGCCCGACTGGGGTGATATTCGCGAAGCCATTGATGTGGGTATGTATGCGCAAAACCTGATGCTAACCATGCAGGCTCACGGTGTTGCCAGTTGCCCGCAAACTATTCTCGGTTACAACGCTGATGTCGTGCGCAAACAACTTGGCATCGAGTCGACACAAAAGTTACTGTTCGGCATTTCA
>CAXMRQ010000116.1:0-43739 GCA_964196115.1 uncultured Gammaproteobacteria bacterium | reverse complement strand
TACTGCGGAAAAGCCATTTTGGCCAGATTTTCCTATCCATTTCGTTGAATATGAATGACTATTCGCCTCAATCGATAGAAAAATCTGACTCAAAATGGCTTTCCCTCGACAATTGCTCCTGCATCGCCTAAAAGCGCCTACTGTTGGTGTTCTACTACCGTACATCCTGTACATATCGCTACGATCGCCTAAAGCGCCTACTGTTGGTACCTAAGTCCGACAGACTCCTAGGCCGGGTGTTTTCCTTCGGCTCTTTAAGTGCCAGGGGGTTGCTTATTATTGAAGTCGATTGATCACCGACGCGGATCAACCACAGTCGGTGCTATTCCGCGCTGTTCAATTGCTTCAGCGGCGAGTAACAGTGCGTTTTCGTGATAGCGTCCGCCGACCAGCTGGACGCCAACCGGTGTGTTACCCACCATTCCGGTGCTAACGGTTAACCCGGGTAAACCCATTAAGGGTATACCGATCTGGGTGAGCTGGGCTTCCATCACGCGTTGGAAGGCGGCGGGAGACTCGACATCGAGCTGATCAGGGAAGGGTAGTTCGCCTGACACCGGGCAGATTAATACCGGGTACTCATCGAGGAATAGTTGCCATTCGCGTACCAGTGTAGCGCGGCCCTGGAACGTATCTAAAAGATCGTTTAAGTCGGCGACAGGGCACAGGGCATCCATTTGGGCGTAGATAAAGTTGGCATCCGGGTCGTTTTCGTTCGCAATTACCTGTGGGTTACGTCGAAATTCAGACAACCAGAGTGTTGCCTGTAACATGGCCGGTTTGCGTAGCGGAGGGCACTCGGTTTCAACCACCTGCCAGCCCGCATCTTCTAGCTTTTTGGCGGTTTCACGTAGCGCCTGTTCGACTTCGGGTACGACTTCGAGCCCTTCGGGATTGACGGTCAGTGCCGCACGTTTTCTTTTCAAAGGTAGATCAATGGCTACCGGTGTCCACCACGGGTCGCGCAAATCCTCTGCCGCCATCGCTTCGAAAGCGAGTCGTATATCGGCAATCGATCGTCCGATTGGGCCGGATACCGCCATCAACTGGGCGCCGACATGCCGGTCTGGCCCGGTGAAGTTCATTGCCGGGATCCGCCCCAGGCTAGGGCGTAGTCCATGGACGCCGCAGGCATAAGCCGGGTAGCGAATCGAACCACCGATATCGGTGCCATGTCCAATCGCGCCAATACCGCTGGCGACAGCCGCCGCCGCACCTCCGGATGAGCCGCCGGGGGTAATCGCCGGGTTATGCGGGTTAAGGGTATGGCCGTGAATACTGTTGCGTGTGAACCAGCGTAACGAAAAAGCCGGGGTATTGGTGCGACCGATAATGATCGCCCCGGCTTTACGCAGGTTAGACACTACCGGGCTGTCACTGGTTGCGATTAGCTCACGTTGCAGTCGCAAACCGTTGGTAGTGGCGTGGCCAACCTGGTCTACGGTCACTTTTACCGTAACTGGGACGCCGCTTAGAATTCCACTTTCATCACCACTGGCGATTGCTTTGTCGATTTGCTTTGCCTGTGCGATTGCTTCCTCCGGCATCTCGGCGACTACAGCGTTAATTGCCGGGTTGACCTCGTCGAGTCGAGCGAGTGCGCTATTTGTGACTTCTACTGCCGATACTTCACCTTTTTTAACCAGTTTTGCGATTTCACTGGCTGATAGTCGCCACAATTCTGACATTAAAAATTCCTCTGTAATTGTTAGCCCGGAAAATTCATAAGTCATGCACAATCTCACTTGCCTATTGATTCCACAAGAAATAGTTCCTCAGTCGCTCGGAATCATTGATACGAGACTTCTTCGGATATTTCCTTGTGAAATCAATATACAGCGCGATCCTTGCGCAGATTTATGAAATTTCTGGGCTAGGACTATCTTAGCAGATGTCGATGATTTGGGTGAATTGTCGGGAGATGCAGGATTGACGGAACGGAAGGGAACGACTGTAGTGTTTTAAAATCTTTGGTTTAATGTCAGAATTACCCGTCGATAGTGCTGTCAACCAACATCAAACACAGGAACCCGAATGTTATATACCCCAGAAAACCACGCCGAGTTAGACCTGCTGATGCATTATAAATCCGCTTCCAGTCTGGAAGGAATCAAAATCCATAAAAACGCCGAACCTGCTTTGATAGCGGCTGGGCAACGCCTGTTTGAGAGTGGCCTTACTACCCAGGTTGATGGTGGTTATCTAACACCGGCCGGTAGTGAAGCTGCCGAGCATGCACATTTACTGTATGACATGCTTCACGCCCACTGTACTGAGTAAGCTGTGAACAGTTCAGTTCGCCTGCTGATTTATCAGCTGGTTTTCCTGTTTATGTTCTCGGGTTGCGCAGCCGTGTTTTCGCCGAAATTTGAGGAACCTTCGTTACAGGTGAACTCGATCAGGTTGAAAAATTCGAACAGTCTGGCGCCAGAGTTTGAAATTTCTCTGCGCGTCACCAATCCGAATCGGGATGCGCTGAGTATCGATGGCATGATCTACACGCTGTACATGGATGGCAATAAGGTGGTTTCGGGTGCTGCTAGCGACTTACCAACTATCCCTGCTTACGGCGAAGCTGAGGTGAAAATTATGGCGACTTTGAGCTTGCTTGGTGGTTTTAAGTTACTCAATGATTTAATCGATGCGCATCACGAGAGTGTTAAATACGAGCTGGTTACCCGGGTTGACGTGGGTAAGTTTTATCCGATGTTTACGATTAAAAAAGAGGGTGTTTTTTCCTTTTAGATCGTATGCCGCTGCAAGCCAGCGATAACCGGGAGTGGTATGAAGGTATATTTTGCACATGGCATGGAAAGCGGTCCCTGGGGCACAAAAATAACAAGGCTTGCGACTGTGGCTGAAGAGCTTGGCTGTGGTGTCGAAAGTATTGATTATACCCATACCATGGATGCAGACCTTCGCGTCGAGCACTTGCTAACTGTTTTAGAGGAAGAGGAGGACAGCTTTGTCCTGGCGGGTTCAAGTATGGGGGGTTATGTTTCTTTGGTAGCCTCTGAATCAGTCGATGCTAAAGGGGTGTTCCTAATGGCGCCTGCGCTGTATATTTCGAGGTTTAGGAATCAACAATATCACTCTAAGTCATCGTAAATTGTCTCGCGTCAATTAATTTGGCCGGTCTGACGAAATTATTCCGGCCGAGAATTCGATTAAATATGCCAGGCATGCCGACTGTACGCTGCATTTAATTAGGGAGGATCATTCCTAAAGTGGTTCGCTTGAAGTGGTAGCAAATCTTTTCCAGGAGTTTCTGATTCAGGCTATGAGTAGCTGAGCTTGAGCTACGACTTACCTAGGAGTCTGTCGGACTTAGGATAAATCTCGGTAACTGCTCCTGCGTTGCCTAAGGGCACCTACTGTTGGCGCCTAAAGCGCCTACTGTTGGTACTCTACCTCCGGGACGCCGGACCGCTACATCCATGCAGTCGTACTGCGGAAAAGCCATTTAGGCCAGATTTTCCTATCCATATTCGTTTATGTATAGGAATACGGTATGCCGGTTTCGCCTAAAGCGCCTACTGTTGGTGCAGGAGCAAAAACCGATAAATATGAATGACTATTCGCCTCAATCGATAGAAAAATCTGACTCAAAATAACTTTTCCTCGACAATTGCTCCTGCATTGCCTAAGGGCACCTACTGTTGGCGCCTAAAAGCGCCTACTGTTGGTGTTCTACTACCGTACATCCTGTACATATCGCTACGATTACCTAAGTCCGACAGACTCCTGGAACTTAATCTTTAGAGCGAAGTTTCTTTTTTCTCGTATATTGTTATTCTATAGCTTGTATATTGTTATTTTATACATACCTGGCAAGAACCCGAATTGGCATATTCATGACGACTCATAGCACTAGTGCCTGATTTTGTCCTGACCCTACCAGTTCGTAAAACAACCAAAACAAAGAGGAGAGCAGTCATGTCAAGTACCAATCCAGTAGTAAATAATGGCGTTAATGTCGAAGCATTACTTGGTGCCCGTGCAGCACTAACCGAAACCCCGGCCGCCGCCGCATTTAAATGGCGCGCAACCTGTAAGTGGGTTAATGGCACGCACAGCCATTCCACGGTAAAAAGTTTTTTTGGCCTGGGTGAAGAACAAAGCCATCGCACCGAGTATTCATTCGATGCCGATCATCCAGAAATATTTGCCTCAGAAGATAATGGCGCTACGCCAGTTGAGATGGTTCTGGTTGGCCTCGCGAGCTGCCTCACGGCGGGCGTCGCAGCGGTTGCGCAACATCGTGGTATTCAGCTCAACTCGGTATCGGCAACATTGGAGGCAGGAATGGATATCCAGGGCATTCTTGGAATCGACAGCGACGTGCGTAATGGCTTCGATGGAATCAAAGTGCATTATGACATTGATGCTGACGCCTCAGAAGAAGATCTCAAGGCGCTGGTCGCGCAGTCACAAAAACGCTCTGCCGTTTTCGATATCGTCGCCAATCCGACCAACGTAACCGTAGACGTTAACTAGGCAAGCAGAGAAATCGATTCGCCAGGAATAATGCGAACGCGCTGTGTGATCATCGGTGCCGGCCACGCCGGGCTGGCCATGAGCCATTGCCTGTCGGAGTATTCGATTGATCATGTTGTCCTTGAACGGGGTGAAGTAGGCAACTCATGGAAGCACGAGCGATGGGATTCGCTGAGGCTGCTCACCCCGAACTGGCTGGCTCGATTACCGGGTTATTGCTATTCCGGCAATGATCCGGATGGCTATATGACTATGCCCGAAACGGTTGGGTTTATCGAAAAATATGCCAAAGTAATATCAGCACCGATAAAGCTAAACACCACGGTGACATCGCTAAATACCGATGGTAGCAATTATAAAGTTGTTACCAATCAGGGTAGTTGGCAGTGCGAGTCGGTGGTAGTGGCGAGCGGCGCCTGCAACCTGGCTCATGTTCCCGCGATGGCCGAATCAGTTCCATCATCGATAGCCCCGCTCACAGCCATGCAGTACCGCAATCCCGAGCAGCTCGAAGCGGGTGGCGTATTAGTCGTCGGTGCCTCGGCAACCGGTATCCAGCTCGCCAATGAAATTCACCAATCTGGTCGTCCCGTCACCCTGGCATTGGGTGAGCATGTGCGTTTGCCACGCGTCTATCGGGGAAAGGATATTCAGTGGTGGATGGATGCGCTGGGTATCCTCGATGAACGCTACGACGAAATTGACGATATCGTGCGCGGGCGCAACATCCCGTCGCCGCAGCTGGTGGGTACGCCAGAACGAAGCATGCTTGATCTCAACACTTTAACCGCAATGGGCGTGAGGCTGAGAGGGAAGCTCGCGGGTATTAACGATGGCAAGGCGCAGTTTTCCGGGTCATTGCGAAACGCCTGCTCACTGGCCGATCTGAAGATGGGGAGATTACTCAATACGATTGACGAATGGGTGGCTGAAAATAATCTCGACGGCGAGGTAGACCCACCACAGCATTATGCCCCTACCGAAGTGGAGGAATCGCCGCCATTAATGATGGATTTTGTCAAAGACGGCATCAAAACAATTCTCTGGGCAACCGGATATTACCCTGACTATTCCTGGTTGAATATTCCGGTACTTGATCGAAAGGGTAAGATACGTCACGACGGTGGCGTGGTCGATTCTGCGGGAATGTATCTGATGGGCATGACCTTATTGCGTCGCCGTAAATCCAGTTTTATACATGGTGCAGGTGATGATGCGCGTGATCTTAGCGCTCACCTTGTGTCATACCTTAACGGCAATGTAAAACCCGACTAATTGAAAGGCATCGGGTTTATTTATTTGAACTTCGATTTCAGTACGAATGCCTCAAGCTCTTTGTCGATGCCGAATACGTGTAGTTTTAGCCATTTAGACAGGAAAAGCGAAAGGGCTTCCTGCAGTGCGCTGTTCATAATGCTCGGGGTTTCTGTCAATTCGATGAGTTCTTCTCGAAAGCGATCATGTGCCCTGATATGAGTTTCCGTCTGTGGGTAGTCTAGTTCGACCATATAGGCCTCTTCGAGGCTAAAATGGTGTTCGGCGTAGAGATGCAGCTGGATCAGAATCTGGTGATCAAAAGGCTCTTCCTTAATTTGATCGATTAATTTGAATAACATCTGGTGCTGCGTGTCCTGCCAAATCAACTCACTGGTTTTAATCATAGATAAAATTCCTCTTCATCATTCCTGCGATGCTACAAACTGGTCGTTAAAGCGCTTGAGGGCATCGACTGTGCCGCAGACGTAGAGCTGATCCTCTTCGCTGAGAGCGAAGCTTGATGAGATCTCCATAATAACTTCGCCAGTGCGCTCGACCGCGACGATGGTGCAGCCGGTGTGCTCGCGAATACTCGATTCCAGTGGGTGCCGACCCACCAGTTTAATGGCGCTACGTTTGACCATCTTGATGTGGGCCTGATGCGAGACTATCTCACCGAGGATATGGTGGGTGAGCAGTTGCCCGGCGACCTGGCTGACCGAGAGCGCGAAGTCGGCACCAGCGTGTTGAATGCGCCCGACATTGTCTTCCAACGCAGCGCAGGCGAGGATCGGCACATCGGGGGCATAATCGCGCACCACGGAAGCTGCGAGCAGTGTCGCACTGTCGTTGTCACAGGCTAGAATAATGACTCGCGCGGTGGCCAGTTCTGCACGTTCCAGCACGTTGGTATCCAGAACATCGCCGACGACATTGACCAGGGGCTGCTCGGTGCGGTCGATCACGCACACAGCCTCCTCGGCGTCGTTCAACATCTCCACCAGCTTGCTGCCGACGTCTCCATAGCCAGCTACTACAATTCGACCTTCATTGGTGATCGGGTGAGCGATCTCACTGAGACGTTTAATGCTATCAGGGCTACCAGCGCCTACCAGAATCATTCCCGGTTGCAGATGCTGGTCTGATGTTGGCGGTGAATGGAGGCCTTCGTCCACCCACTGGCCGACGATGTGCACTCCGGTGTTAGCGTGAATCGCCGATTCTTCGAGGGTTTTGTTAGCAAACGGGCTGGCATTGTGGACTCGAATTTCAACTACTTCTAGCAAGTTCCCGAGTGGTTGCACCCCGGTTATCCTCGGTCCTATTTTGGCGCTGGCGCGTACTGCAATCGCTGCGGCGAGTACGTGATTCGGTGTAAATGCTGCGGTTGCTCCGGCGAGTTGCATCGGCCCGCGCCGATTAGGATTGTCGATCAGGGCGACAATTGGACCGCCAAATCCAAATTCACGTGCACTCACCGCGAGCAGGGCGTTGTACTCGTCTTTACCATTAGCCACCAGCGCTCGCGCATTCTCCAGTGGGTGCAGGTCAAGATCCCCGTCGGCAACCGATGCGTGTACAACTCGCTCACCGCGAGCGTGCAATCGTCGCGCCACTGTCTCGTTTTCCTCGATTATGACTGTTGGCAAACCTCGGCTATCGAGCTCTGCTATCAGGGATTCTACCTCCGGACCATATCCGTAAATTACCACCACATCCTCGAGGTTAGGCAGTTCATGCAGAAGCGGCCCTTCATGACGCTCTTCTACGAGTGGAGAACCGAAGGTATCGATCTGGACGATTCCACTTGTTGCGTCTGCCTGTTGGGCTGCTTTGCCCTGGAGCAATCCCGCGCAACCCTTCAATGCCAGTGGGGTAAACAGGTTCAGCAGGAAAGCGGTAAAAATCAACGCCGTGAAGGCGTCCTGGTCGATAGCCCCCTGGGCCAGCGCCAACGAAGCGAGGATGAAGGCTATCTCGGCACGCCCGCACATGCCTACACCCACGGTTAAGGCCTCGAAGCGGGGGAGCCCCATGCGCAAAGCCATGCCCCCGGCGCTAACAATTTGACCGATGATTACCGAGGTCGTCAGCAGTGCAATAAGGCCCATGGTGGAAGTACTGATGTCGAAGGTGATAGAAAATCCAAGCGAGATAAAGAAAATCGGGCCAAGGAACGAATACGCGATTCCGTAGGCGCGATCTTTGACAATTCGCACCAGGTTCGGGTGTGCAACCTTTTCTTCAAAGAACAGGCCAGCCAGGTAAGCACCGAGGATAATGTGCAGACCAATGGCCTCGGCGAACAGGCCAAAGGCAAGCGCCATCAGCAGTACAAAGGTGAAACCTTTGCCGCCCTCGGAACGAAACGGCAGAGTCAAACGCGGATAGACGAATCGCCCCACCAGGACCGCCACGGTGACGAAACCGATAACCTTGCCGAGCGTGACAACGACACTGAGAGGTTCGAATTCTCCGCCCGATAGCACGCCGATCACGAGGCCAAAAAATACCAGCGTCAACAGGTCGTCGATGACACAACTGGCGATGATCACGCGCGCCACCCGTGTATTGGCAAGATTGAGATCTTTCAGGCTCTTCAACGTAATCACCACGGCGGTGGCGGTCATTGTCAGCCCGACGAAGGTTGCGCCAACAAGATCGAGGCCGAACAACAGGGCGACTCCGAAGCTGACGCTGAACGGCACTATGGCGCCCACTACTGCGACACCCATCGATTTTTTCAGAGCCTGATAGAATTCGAGCGGTTGAGTCTCGATGCCGGCATGAAACATCAGGAAGAAAATTCCGATCTCGGCCAGCAGCTGGATTAGTTCTCCCGGTTCGATCCAGCCCAGCACTGCAGGACCCAGGAGCACACCTACAATCAGTTCACCCATCACTGTCGGCAGACCGAGCGGTCGCAGGGTGACGGCGACCAACCAGACGCCGCCGAGCAGAAACAGTAAATCCAGGGCTATTTCATGCATGGCGAAGCAGGTAACGAGATCTCAGAGGCGAGAGACTGGCTTGAATTGTTCGATTTGGGCTTTGTTCTACTTTCATAAGAATTACTATTCAATGGTAAATTTCGAACCCGCGCATTAGGTTGGATGGATCAAAACAAGAATAAATGCCCTTTTTTCCAAAGTCTACATCAATTCTACAGCAGATATATGAATCCCTCCGGGTTAATAATCACGGATAACGCGAATTCAAACCCTCGATCAAACTTCGTTGTTGCTGAATAATGTCTATCAAAAACTCCCTGCAAGCTCGCACTCTGGCGGTGGCTCGCAGGTCGACATGGCTGAGTACCCAGATACCCCAGGTCGAAGGAGTCAGTGGTAAATCGAGCCTGTACAGGTCGTCCCCGGTTTCACCGATATAACAGGGAATTCGCGCGAAACCCATGTGATTAGTCACGCAAGCTAGCATGGTGGTAACGTCGTCGACGCGGATGACCACTTCCGCGTTTGGGAAATGTTGCTTTACCCATTCTGGATGTTCAATTTCATCGTTCCACAGGATTACCAGTCCTGGTTTGGGATTCTTTTTCAGGTATTTCGCACTGGCGTAAATGCCGTGACGCAAGGGCAACACTTTCTTTCCAATTAAATAATCGGGCGGTTTTGGTGTCAGGCGCAATGCGATATCAGCCTGTCGGGCGGACAGATCGGCCAGGCCGGTTGAACCCATGAGCTGCAAATCGATTCCGGGGTAGGCGCGGTTGAATAATCCTAGCTGCGGAACAATCAGTCGAGCCATCACGTCGTACGATGCGGTAAGCTTCAGGCTGCCCTGTAATTGGGCATCGAGTCCAAACACCTGGCGATCGACTGCCTGCGCCTGTTCTTCCATGATCAGCGCGTGTTGATACAGATTCTCCCCGGCCAGGGTCATGGCGTAACCGTCTTGTAGGTGATCAAACAAACGCGTGCCCAATCCCTGTTCCAGTGCTTTAATCCTGCGCGCGACAGTGGTGTGTTTGACCGCCAGATCTCTACCGGCAGCACTGACCGTACGCGCTCGTGCCAGGGCTAAAAAGTAACGTAAGTCATCCCAGTTCAATGATTAACCTGTGAATTGTTGATTTTTCAAATGTGCATTATTGCACAGCTAATATGCTTAATCGATTATTTATGGCCATATGTAAACAGTCTAGGATGGCAGCACTTAAACGATAAAGCGTCCTTTTTAATCGGACCAAACAACAGAGGTGCACCATGTTAGATTCGCAGCAAAATAAACTGACCCTGATCAGTCACGTTCTTTGTCCCTATGTTCAGCGCGCGGTTATCGCGCTTGAGGAACAGGGTATCGCCTATAAACGCATTGATATCGACCTGAATAATCAACCCGACTGGTTCAGGCAGTTATCGCCACTGGGAAAGGTGCCGGTACTGGTGGTCGATGATGAGGTTGTACTATTCGAATCAGCCGTTATCGCGGAATATATCAATGAAATTGGTAATGCGGAGCTGCTCTCAGGCACGCCAATCGACAAAGCCGGGGAGCGCGCCTGGATAGAATTTGCCTCGGCCACGCTCGACAATATCGGCCAGCTTTACAACGTCGCTGGTGAGAAAAACTACCTGCGTGCCGAAGCTGAACTCGAAGCGAAGTGGCGTCATCTGGAAGCAAGGCTGCAGCAAAGTACATTTTTCACCGGCGAAGGCTTTTCCCTGGTTGATGCCGCGTTTGCACCGGTGTTTCGGTATCTGGATTTGTTCGAGCAGTTAGTCGAACTCGAGTTTCTGAAACGCTATCCGAAAGTCGATAACTGGCGCCAGACGCTGGCCCAACGCGACTCGGTTAAGAAAGCGGTGAGTCCTGAATATCCAATTTTATTGGCCGAATTTGTTGCCGAGCGAAAATCTTACTTAGGCAAGCGCGCCAGGACTTATCTGGCAGACAAAATTGCCGCGTAAGACTCAGCCGTAACCGTCATTCCGGCCTCCGAGCCGGAATGACGGTTCGTTGTGGTGGGTGAATTTTTTAATTATTTTTTAATCGGGAGAAACAAAATGAAAAACTTTAAACAAAAATACGGTCCCTGGGCACTGGTAACAGGCGCATCGACGGGAATTGGCAGATCTATCGGCGGGCAGCTGGCGCAGCAGGGCCTTAACCTGGTAGCCGTTGCGCGCAACCAGTCTAAGCTTGAAATATTAAAGAATGATCTGGAAGCGAAATACGATATTCAGGTCAAGACAATATCTGTAGACCTTTCAAAACCTGCGGCCAGTAGTGAGATAGCCGAACAAACCGCAGATATTGATATCGGTTTATTGGTCGCCAATGCAGGTATCGAGAACAATGGTCCGTTCATCGACAACGATGCGAATGACGAGAGCCGCTTATTGGCTTTGAATATTGTCAGTCCGATGCAACTGAGTCATTTTTTTGCCAAACGTTTTACAGATCGGGGCAAAGGCGGTATTTTACTGATCTCCAGCCTGTTCGGATACCAGGGTGTGCCGTATGTCGCCAACTATTCGGCCAGCAAGGCCTATATTCTTTCGTTGGGTGAGGCGCTTAATGTCGAATTAAAACCATTGGGCATTGATGTCACTGTGCTATCGCCGGGCATGACTAAAACCCCGATGACCGATAATATGTCGGTTGATTTTAACAGGATGCCGATTACGCAACACGCACCCGAGGTGGTCGCGAGCGTAGGACTCAATGCATTGGGCAAAAAGGCAACAGTAGTGCCCGGGTTGATCAACAAAATATATGCGTGGGAAAATCGCTTTATTCCGCGCTCCTGGCCGGTTAAATTGTTTGGATTTCTAGTCAGCCGGGCCAGTACAGGCGATAAAAAGCAGTCTGGCGAGAAACTGGCGTCAGTTTGAATTGGTCCGACTGGAATTGACATTGATATCGCACAAGGGCAGGTTTATGCTCCTGCAAAACCTGCATTTCCCACCTCCATGTGGGTCAAGTGCGGATGATGCAACAAGAGATAGAGTTAAGTAAAAGGTAAAAACATGAAACTATATAACGCCTGGTATTGCCCATTTGCGCAACGCGCCTGGATGGCGCTGGCTTACAAAGATATCGACTTCGAACTGGTTGAGGTCGATCCCTACGATGCAACCGACTGGTGGCTTAAAGTCTCACGCGGTGCGGGTTTGGTACCGGTGGTGGTTCAACCGAATGGCGATGGTTCGGATACTACGATTGTCGAGTCAAATCGCATCCTCGAGTATCTGGACGACTACTATCCCAACAGCACACCAATTTTTGCCGATAAGCCTAATCAGCGCGCCGAACAGAAATACTGGATGGATCATGTGAGTAATAATATTACACCCCATTTTTATCGCTTCCTGAAAACGCCGCAGGCAGGCGAAGCGCAGGATGAAGAAAGAGACAGAATGCTCGAAGGCCTGCTTGCGATTACCCGGGCGATGAGCGGCGAGGGGCCGTTTTTTTACGGAGAGCGGTTATGCGCGGTAGATATCGCGATATTTCCGTTCGCCTATCGGATTGATGTATTGCTGGGCCACTATCGTCAATATAGGTTACCAGCGGAGGGAGAAGCCTGGCAGCGATATCACCAGTGGTATCAGGCGATGCTGGAGCAGTCTGCGTTTAAGGTTACCGCATTCGATAATGACGATTACCAGAATCGCCTGGTAAAACATTATTACCCCTATAGCCTCGGCCAAAGTTAAACCAACATGATCCAAATGTGAGGATCCGCTATGAATCCAGCCGAGTTGCGCCAACGCTTAATGAATCAGGGACTGAGCCGTAATGACATGGACGCCAGCCCGCTAAAGCAGTTCGAATCCTGGTATGCCGAGACGATTGAAACGCATATTCATGAACCAGGTGCGATGTCGGTAGCGACCGTGGATAAAAGGGGCGTTCCTTCGCAGCGGCTGGTGCTTTTAAAATTATTCGACGAAAAAGGCTTTGTGTTTTTTACCAATTACGAAAGCGTAAAGGCGCAACAAATTAACCATAACCCTGGCATTTGCCTGTTGTTTCCCTGGCACTCGTTAGGACGCCAGTTGAAAATTATCGGGTCGGCTGAAAAAGTCTCGACCGCTGAGTCGCTGGCTTATTTCACTACTCGTCTACGCGGAAGTCAGCTTGGTGCCTGGGCTTCGGGGCAAAGCCAGATGATCAATTCGCGCACGATACTCGAAACGATGGTCAACAGCATGAAGAAAAAATATGCGAATAAGGAAGTACCGCTACCGCCTTTCTGGGGTGGGTATCGAGTCAGGCCGGAATCATATGAATTCTGGCAGGAACGTCAGAGTCGCCTGCATGATCGATTCCTATATCAGAAAGATGAAAAAAACGAATGGCGTATGGATCGCCTGGCCCCATAGGAACCCGTGAGAAATATTTTGAAACGGATACCATCCGATGTGTTAACGCAGCTTTCGAGCTCTAAACATACGCCCTTTAATCTTGCCTTCCGATAAAATTTTCAACGTCTGGCGGGCGACCGATTGATCTACTGCCACATAAGCGAGCTTATCGAATATATCAATTTTGCCAATTTTTTTGCCTGGTAGATCGGTATTTGCGGTTAAAGCGCCAAGTATATCTCCGGCGCGTAGTTTTTCTTTACGGCCACCATTGATACAAAATGTCACCATCGGCGGGCTTAGTTTGACATTCCCACCGGGTTCAAGTGATGTTGTATTTTCAATTCGAACAGAGCAATTTTGATATTCTTCAATAGCTTTTACCCTGAATTGCTCAGATGCAGTAAACAGGCTGATGGCTAATCCCTCTTTGCCAGCGCGACCGGTACGCCCGATGCGATGAATATGGATCTCCGGGTCGGGTGTTAGCTCATAATTAATCACAGCCTCTAAATCCTTAATATCCAGTCCGCGAGCAGCGACGTCGGTCGCAATCAGAATTGAGCTGCTTTTATTGGAAAACTGCACTAACACCTGGTCGCGTTCAAATTGCTCCAGGTCACCGTGCAAAGCGAGCGCGTGAAATCCGCTTCGGCGTAATTCGTCGGCCAGCTCCTGACATTGTATTTTCTGGTTGCAAAATATGACGCTGGATTCGGGCTGATAATGTTGTAACAACGCGACTAATGTTTTGCTTCTTTGTTCTCTTTTTATTTCATAGAAAACCTGTTTAATGATTTTATTATCGTGCAAAGATTCGACGTGTATATCGACGGGATCCCGCTGGATGTTTTTGCTAATCGCCCTGACTTCCTCGGCAAAGGTGGCAGAAAACAACAGGGTTTGCCTTTTACGCGGCATCATATCGATGATGCGCATAATGTCTTCGAGAAAACCCATGTCCAGCATTCGATCCCCTTCATCGAGCACCAGGGTTTTTAGTCGATGCAGCTTTAAAGTACCCTTGTCCAGATGCTTTAATACGCGTCCGGGTGTGCCAACGACGATATGCGGACTACGTTCCAATGAGGCCAGTTGTGGGCCCATCGGCTTGCCACCGCAAAGGGTCAAAATTTTCGTGTTGGGTATCGCCCGCGCCAGGCGACGGACTTCGTTGCCAACCTGGTCGGCCAGTTCGCGGGTGGGGCAAAGTACCAGAGCCTGAGTCCGGTAAGTTTGCGCCTCAAGCGAGTTGAGTAGGCCAATTGCGAAGGCCGCAGTTTTGCCACTGCCGGTTTTTGCCTGTGCGAGTAGATCCTGACCCTTCAGAATAACCGGTAGGCTTTGCGCCTGTATCGGAGTCATCACCTGATAATCCAGTGACTGGATAGTGGTTAAAAGCTCTGGACTTAAGTCTAGTGATGAAAAGGCTGAATTTGGCACGGCGTAGGTCGGCTGGGATGGCGGGTGGCGCATCATAGCAGAATAAAAACACTGGAACAGAGGCGATTTTCTAAAAGCTACAGCAATAAATCGTTTTCAATTGGGTGATAGACACTTGCGGCATTAATAAGCGAGTTGGCGGTGAGCGCCGGCACGCCATAGACTTCAGCACTGATTGCGTAGTCCTTTCGAATTTTATTCAGTAGCATATCGAAGTCCCCATCACCAGATAGCAATACCACAGTATCAACATTCTTCGCGGCCTCCATCACGTCGATAGTAATGCCGACGTCCCAGTCACCTTTTGCCGAGCCATCGCTGCGCTGGATGTAGGGTTTGAGTTTAATCTCGAAGCCAATCTGTTCCAGTGCATTCTGAAACTGTAGCTGTTTATCATCGTTGCGCTGAATTGCATAAGCATTGGCCGAGACAATTTCGCCCGCTTCGTTGATGCGTTGCCACAATTTTCGATAATTAAATTGTCTGCCATACGCCTGACGGGTGGTGTAATAAATATTTTGTACGTCGACGAAAATGGCTATTTTTTTCACTGATTTCTCACCGCTTGCCCGCATATTGTATTTGCCAAGAAGCATAAAGTAGCTTGCTTCAAAGTCCAGGGGTCTGTTGATTAAGCTGCCAAAGTAGGCTGCGGAAGCCCCCAAAAGAAGCCAGAGGCTACATTATTAGTTATTGAGTTTGATTTCAGCCTCAGTTGGGTAGAAAATTCTAGATAATAACAAACTACCTGCAAACTCGGGAAACAAAAACCAATGACGCATTCAGGATTCGATCTCGACGATTTTCCGATTGATTTGGAAACATTAATAGAAGATGCCATCGGGCAGATTCTTGCCCATGAAGATCCACAGCTTTTTATCACCTGGATGCGCGAACATATTTATGATTATTACCCTGGCACTGATGATCGACAGCAGGGATTATTTAGTGAGCCGCCAACTTCGGAACCGAATCAGTTCGTTATGGATTCAGAAATGGCCCGAGCATTGGCGGTCAATTTCGCATGCATGATCTGGAATGGCGTTCCGCTACCATCGAATCATTTCAAACCGCGACCAATGACGATGCCTAAGCGAAATGATCCCTGTCATTGTGGTTCCGGCAATAAATTTAAGCATTGCTGTGCACAATTGCCCGCAATACCGCCAATTTCGGTTAACGAAATCTGGCCAATTATGTTTGAAAATCTCGATAAAGATGTAGCCGCGCGTGCGATACGGGAAAACCATGTGCCGCTCGATGCACTGGCAATGATAGCCTTTGATTATTTTGAAATGCACAAGCCTAAAAAAGTTGTAACGCTACTCGAACCGCTGTTCGATAGCGTGATTCGTAGGACAAAAGATGATGCAGAATATGCCATGACTCTGTTGTGCAATGCTTATGATGAACTTGGTTATCACAAAAAGAAAACCACATTGCTGCAAAACATTATCGATACTGTTACACGCTCTCCGCTTCGCTCCGGTGCCTGGCAGCGACAGGCCACAATCCGAATCGATAACGGCGATGCGGATGGCGCCTGGGCAGCATTTCAAAATGCACAACGCGATGATCCTAAATCGTTTAGCCTGGGCCTGTTGGAAGTGCAGATTCTGAATGCCCAGGGCCGTAACGAGAAGGCCAGGGAGCGAGCCGATTTCTGGGTTCGGCAACTACGTCGAGCGGGCCTGGAAGACGATGAAATGCCGCTAGCGTTCCTCATTGCTGTTTCTCAGGATCCGATCGAAGCGTTCGCCGATTTGGGTCTGGAAATCGATGATGACGCTGGATTGTTACTTAAAGAATGGCTGACAAGCGTAGCTGACAGGCCGTTACCTGAATATACTATCGGTGAAGAACCGACACCGACCGAGTTTGATGAGGAGGAAAGTATAACAAGGCTGCGTAAGCAGCTATCATCCCATGGCATTGATCAGCATCAGGTCGGCAAGGCGCTTCGGGAGTTCAAAGAGCAGATTGAGGTTTTGCAGGATGACGATACTGAAGACGCTGAAGACGACCTCGACGAGGATTTATTCATAGTCGAAAGCAACGGCAATTTGCTGGAAGCACCTGAGCAGGTGAAACTGCTGGAACGCGACTGGCACCATATCTATCCCCTGGATAAACCCTTCTCGGTTCACGAAACCCCATTCGGGGACGAGGATCCCTGGGACGCTTTGGAAGAGATGGAGTGGGCAAGTTGGTTATTAAAAAATCCAGCAGCGTTCGATAGCCTGGATATCCTCGATGACCTCGCTACGGCGCTGATGCTACATCCGCAGATAGGCTCGGCCTGGTTAGATGAGACTATGCTAAATCCTGTTTTGCAACGCGCAGAAGCGATTCTTGAGAAGGTGTTTAAAGCAACCCCCGGTACGCAGCTACACTGGATAATGCCAGAAAATCGACCGAGTTTGCGCGCCCTGGCCCGACTGGCGAATATGGTCATCTTCAATGGTGAGCAGGAAGAAGCTCTTCTGCGTGCGCAAAGATTGATAGCTATAAATCCGCATGACAATCACGGCTTTCGAATGGCAGTGATGAATCAACTAATTCATGACAATCGGGACGAAGACGCCCTGGAACTCGCCGAAGGGTACCCGAATGACATAAATCCCGAGATCGCCTACGGTAGGGTGCTGGCTCTTTACCGCCTTGGCAGACAGAAAAAAGCCGTCGAAGCGCTGGGTAACTCACTTGATTACCTCGGCAAAATACCGCGCTACCTGATTGCCAAACGCGTGAAGAAACCAAAATTAAATCTGGATGGTGTGATGCTTGGTGGCGATGATCAGGCCTGGTACTACCGTGAGGAAATGCGCGATGTCTGGCAGCAAACCCCGGGGGCTATAGAATGGTTGAGAAAGGCAGAGAAGGCTTTTCTATAAAGCTAACGAGCAGATTTATTTTTTTATCAATACTGTGTATTAAGAGTTCCTCCTAACCTGCCAACCGCTTGTCAATCTCAGGGTGCATCGATATGATGCATCTTCAAATATCCCCTGTTAAAACCTACGAGGTTTGCTATGAAAGTTTGTGTCTTAGGCGCGGCCGGTGGAATCGGGCAACCGCTTTCGTTGTTATTGAAATTGCAGCTACCCGCGGGTAGTGAATTATCGTTATACGATGTTGCGCCTTTTACGCCCGGCGTCGCGGTCGATTTGAGCCATATCCCGACCGATGTCGCGGTGAGCGGTTTTGTCGGTGACGATGTCGAAGCGGCGATGGCCGATGCGGATATCGTAGTCGTTCCCGCCGGCGTGCCGCGTAAGCCCGGTATGACGCGCGACGACCTGTTCAACATGAATGCCGGCATCGTCAAAAATCTGATCAGCGCAGGCACCAGAGCCTGTCCGAATGCCTGTTTCGCCATAGTCACCAACCCGGTGAACTCTACCGTGCCGATCGCTGCCGAAATATTAAAGGCGGCCGGTGTTTATGACAAACGCAAATTGTTTGGCATTACCACGCTGGACGTGATTCGCTCCAATACCTTCGTCGCCGAACTGAAAGGCAAAAGTTGCAAAGACGTTAACGTCAATGTCATCGGTGGTCACAGTGGCGTCACCATTCTACCGTTACTATCAAGCGTACCCGGTGTTGAATTAAGCCAGAGCGAAATCGAAAGCCTGACACCTCGTATCCAGGAAGCGGGTACCGAAGTAGTCGAAGCCAAAGCTGGCGCCGGTTCGGCCACCTTGTCGATGGCACAGGCTGCAGCGCGCTTCACGCTGTCATTAGTTGCAGCGATGAACGGTGAATCAGTCGTAGAATGTTGTTATGTGCAAACCGGCGATGACACCAGTAGTTTTCATGCGCAGCCGGTCAAACTCGGTAAAGACGGCGTCGAGTCGATTCCTGCTATTCCAACATTGAGTGACTACGAACAGAAGCTGCTCGACGAAATGCGTGAAGTCCTCGAAGGAAATATTAGCAAGGGTCTTGAATTCGCTAATTCGTAGACTTTGATTGATGGCGTGGCCTTGGGTGGGTTGCGCTTTAAGCAGGGTTGTTCGCCGTTTTTTAAGTTTTATATATTTTTGAACCCCAGGACTTTCTTTGCTTCGTAGCCGATATTGGGTAGGTGTGCGAAACCCTGTTTCAATTAAAAAATATCCAGGAATTATGATTCTTAGAATTTACCCGGAAAATTCATAATTCATGCACAATCTCACTTGCTTATTGATTCCACAAGAAATAGTTCCTCAGTCGCTCGGAATCATTGATACGAGACTTCTTCGGATATTTCCTTATACCGCGCGATCCTTGCGCAGATTTATGAAATTTCCAGGCTAAATAAGCGAAGCGCATCGCACCGCGTAACCGACTACCCTGAAACCCCGAGCAAAATATCATGAACTTCCTGATATTTGTCACGCATCTTTTCGATAATTTCCGCTGGAACCTGCGGTGCAGGAGGTGATTTATCCCAGTCGAGGGTTTCCAGATAATCACGCAAAAATTGCTTGTCATAACTCGGTGGGCTTATGCCAACCTGATATTGGTCGGCGGGCCAGTAGCGGGAGGAATCCGGCGTCAGGATTTCATCGATTAGTATGATCTGGTCATTTTCGTCTACGCCAAACTCAAATTTAGTATCGGCGATGATGATGCCACGCGAAGCGGCAAAGTCGGCAGCCATGGTATACAGATTAATTGCGATCTGTTTGATTTGGTTAGCTTTGCTTTCTCCGATTAAATTGACTGTAGCTTCAAAGCTGACGTTAATGTCGTGATCACCGACCGCTGCCTTGGTCGAAGGTGTAAAAATTGGCTCGGCTAACTTTTCTGCCTGTTGAAGATTTTGCGGCAATTGAATACCGCAGATTTGACCGCTGGCCTGATAATCTTTCCAGCCTGAACCGATGACATATCCCCGTACAATCGCCTCTACGGGTAAGGTTTTTAAACGTTTGACGATGATCGAGCGAGGCGCGAGCATGTCGTAATCTTTTGCCGATACGTAATCCCGTAGATTCAGGTCGCTCAGGTGGTTGGTAATCATCGAGCTCGATCTTTCGAACCAGAAATTCGATACCTGGGTTAACAACTCCCCCTTTTTCGGGATGGGCTGGGAAAATACTACGTCAAAAGCGGATAGACGATCAGTGGTAACGATCAGCATGTGTTTATCGTCGATTCGGTAAATATCGCGCACTTTGCCTCGCGCGATCAATTCCAGGTTTTCGATATTGGTTTCAAATATTGCGGGTGACTGGTCGGAAGAGTTCATTTGCCTGATGCTGCGATGGGTTTGTTGTTCGGCTGAAAAAAATAGGGGCGAGATCATATCATATAGTGACTTCTGCATTAGTTTTTTCACAGTAAAAAGAGTTATAATCGCCCGTTTTTTTGAGAATACTCGGAGAAAGCAATGGCGGGATCAGTGGTTGCAGTGGTAATGGGCAGCGATAGCGATTGGCCGGTGATGCAGCACGCGGTCGAATATCTTGAAAAATTCGGCATCGAATATCGCGTACAGGTGGTGTCAGCCCATCGAACACCGGATTTGCTTACCGAATTCGCCAAGACGGCGCGCGATGAAAATCTTTCCTGCATAATCGCCGGGGCGGGGGGAGCAGCCCATCTTCCCGGTATGTTGGCCGCTAACACCACAATTCCGGTTCTCGGCGTACCCGTTCCTTCAGAACATCTTCTCGGCAAAGATTCGTTGCTATCGATTGTGCAGATGCCCAAGGGCGTTCCGGTGGCAACATTCGCCATCGGAAAGGCCGGTGCAATTAACGCGGCGTTGTTTGCAGTTTCAATGCTGGCGTTGAACGATGTCGATCTAACTAAGCAACTCGATGATTTCCGTGCAGCGCAGCGTGATGCCGTGTTAAATATGACTTTACCTCCGCAAAACTGATGGCGATTCTCCCTGGCACTACGCTGGGCATGTTAGGCGGTGGTCAGCTCGGTCGCATGTTCGTCACCGCTGCGAGAACCATGGGCTACGAAGTCATCGTACTCGACCCGGATGCTAATAGCCCGGCCGGAAAGATGGCAAGTGAGCACCTGGAGGCGGCTTATGAGGACAGGGGTGCGCTTGATTATATGGCGCAGTATTGCGCCGCGATCAGCACCGAGTTTGAAAATATCCCCGCCGACACTCTGGAATATCTGGCGAAATTTATACCAGTTCATCCCTCGGCCGCTGCACTTCGTATTGCGCAAAATAGAACCCTGGAAAAACAGTTTTTTATCGATCAGGGTTTAAATACAGCCCCTTATCTGACCATTGCCTCTGAAACTGATTTAGTGCAGGCAGAAAATTTTAACTACCCGGCGATACTGAAGACTGCAACGCTCGGATACGATGGCAAAGGACAGTTCGTCTGCGACTCGTTCGATGAGCTGTGCACCGCCTACAGCCAGGTCAGTCCACGTGTCTGTGTGTTGGAGAAAAAAATCGATCTGGCTATGGAAGTATCGATGATTTTGTGCCGTAGCGAGGTTGGCGAAGTAAACTGTTTTCCGATCGCGCAAAACGAGCACCGCAAAGGTATTCTTGATTTCTCAATGGTTCCTGCCGAACTCTCGCAACAGCAGGAAGACTCGGTTAAACAGGCCGCTAATAGTATTGCCGATGGTCTAAACTATTGCGGTGTGCTGGCGATTGAGTTTTTTATCTCCAGCGACGACGAAGTGCTGGTTAACGAAATGGCACCACGACCACATAATTCGGGCCACTATACGCTCGATGCCTGTGAGACATCGCAGTTCGAACAGCAGGTGCGCATGATGTGCGGCATTCCGGCAGGCTCAATTCGACAGCATAGCGCCGTTGTAATGTGGAATATCCTGGGTGATATCTGGCCGAAGGACGGTACCCCGGAATGGGATGAAGTGCTTCGCCATGACAATATGAAATTGCATCTTTATGGTAAAACCGAGGCGCGAGCTGGTCGCAAGATGGGGCATATCAATTGCCTGGCTAAAAATACCACTGAAGCCCGCCAACAGTTAGACGATTTAATCAGGAAGCTCGCCCCGGCTTAACGGAAGAGTACGTAGGTTGGTGTGAGGAACGAACCCCAACCTACGGATTATCCTAGAAAACGCGGTTGGATCACGAAAGTCCACGCACCAAAAGTAGGCGCTTTTAAGCGAGCTCTTGACGTACCTAACAAAACCAAATAACTTCTCATCACCAATAAGGTGACAGATAATTGCTCCTGCATTATTTGCATACCCTACGTCCATGTAGGTAACTACGAATTATTTGACATGCACTATGCGCCAATAACTCGCCTAAAGCGCCTACTTTTGGTACGCGTCTTTTTCGCGCCCAACTGCGTTTCCTAGGATTATCTAATTAAACAACGAATGCTTCGTTAAGCCTGCTTGATCCCGCGCGCAACGGTATAAGTCTTACCCTGCTTAATTTTTTCATAGTGTCCGAATACTTCGTGAAACCCGCGCTTGAAAAACTGACGCAGACCGGTGATTGTTACGATATAAAATGAACCGCCGGGTTTTAGGTATTCGAGCGCATCAAATAGATAAATGTATAACATTTCCTTGCCGACCTTGGCCGGGATATTAGACACGATCAAATCAAATTGTTGTTTCGGAATCTGGTCAAAACCATTGCTCAGCATGCAGCTGGCGTTGTCGATTTTGTTCAATAAGCGATTTTTTTCCGAGTATTCAATCGCGACAAAATCCTTGTCGATCAGTAGTGTGTGCCCAGCCGGTGCCGAGCGGGCCATGCATAATCCAAGCACGCCATAACCGCATCCGAGATCGAGGCAATCATCGTCACTGTTGATGTCGAGATAATTGAGTAGCATCTGCGAACCATCGTCTATGGCACGTGGAGAGAATAGTCCCCAGGTTGTAAAAAATGACAGCGAATGGTTGTCGGCACTCGAGCTGATTTTAAGGTCCTGGCGGATTTTTTGTTTATAGTCTTTTGAATCGATCATATATTCAGCGATGATTAAGCCGCATCTGTTACCTTTACAAGGGTTAATGGCTTTGCCACAATGACGCGGAATTTTTCTGTCGTCATTAACATTATCTAATGACATGCCTTTTTTTACTACTGGGAGTTTGAAATTATGAAGTTTATTGCGGCGATTGCCTGTTCCTTAGCTCTGATTTTGAGCGGCTCGGCTTATGCCGACGTTGCAGCAGGTCAATCTGCCTTTGCCGCCCGAGGTTGTATAGGCTGCCATGGCGCCGGTGGCGTCAGTGTTGTTCCGACCTATCCTTCGTTAAAAGGCAAGGATTCGGCATTTGTGAGCAAGAATCTTACCGATTTTCGCAGTGGCGCGCGTAAAAATCCGACCATGAATGCGATGGCTGCGGGTCTTAGCGACGCCGATATTAAAAATCTTGGCGACTATATTGGTAGTTTGAAGTAATAACACCGATGGTCTTTGATGAAGGCCGACTTTTGTCGGCTTTTTTTATGGATGGTCGATTTATCGGCAAACATCCTATATAGGTTTAAAGGTATTTCAGAATAGGTGGTGTCATTCAGGCTGAAACAGGACTGCTTTTGGTGTACATTGCCAGCCAAATTTATCGTAATCAGGAGTCATCATGCCAGACTACCAACTCGCCCCGTCGATTCTTTCAGCTAACTTCGCGAAGCTCGGTGAAGAAGTTGATAATGTTATCGCCTCGGGTGCGGATATTGTTCACTTCGATGTAATGGACAATCACTACGTGCCGAATTTAACCATCGGTCCACTGGTATGCGAAGCTTTGCGGAATCATGGTGTCAGCGCGCCGATTGATGTTCACCTGATGGTTAAGCCGGTGGATCGTATTATCCCCGATTTTGCCAAAGCTGGCGCCAGTTACATTACCTTTCATCCGGAGGCCTCCGATCACATAGACCGCAGCCTGGGCTTGATTCGAGAATGCGGCTGTCGTTCAGGGCTGGTATTTAATCCCGCTACGCCGTTGTCCTTCCTCGATTATGTCATCGACAAGGTCGATATGATTTTACTAATGTCGGTCAATCCCGGGTTTGGTGGTCAGAGTTTCATTCCGTCTACACTGGATAAATTACGCCAGGTGCGACAAATCATTGATGACTCCGGGCTGGATATCAGGCTCGAGGTCGATGGTGGTGTTAAGCTTGAAAACATTGCTGAAATCGCGGCTGCTGGTGCCGATACCTTTGTTGCCGGCTCCGGAATTTTCGGTTTTGGCAGTGACGGTGACGCTAATCGTTACGACAGCATTGTAGCGAAAATGAGAAACGCACTCGACAAGGTCGGGTCGATTTGAATTCGATTAAGGCCCCCGAAATGGTGCTAATCGATGTCGATGGCACACTGGTCGATAGCGTGCCCGATCTGGCGTTTAGCATCGACTCGATGATGCAAGACCTCGATATGCCGAAACGCGGCGAAGATAAAGTCAGACACTGGGTGGGAAATGGCATCGAACGTCTGGTCAAACGCGCGCTACTCGATGCGCTCGACGGTGAACCGGACGAAGCGCTGTTTCTGCGCGCACTACCCTTGTTTCGATCTCACTACACGGTGAATAATTCGACTCGAAGCCAGCTATACGATGGGGTTCGGGAGGGCCTGGATTATATGCGACGGCGTGGTTATCGCATGGGCTGTGTGACTAATAAAGCATCTGAATTCACCCACCCTTTGCTGCGCGATCTGGATATAGCGGATTATTTTGAGGTGATAATTTGCGGCGACGATACGGCAAAAATAAAACCCGACCCTTTGCCGTTGCTAACCGCAGCAGAACGAATGCAGGTTAATCCACAGAAGTCATTAATGCTGGGTGATTCGAGCAACGACGTACAGGCTGCACGAGCGGCCGGATTCCAGATTATCTGTACCAGTTATGGTTATAACCACGGTGAAGATATTCGTAGATATGGGCCGGATGCTGTGATAGATTCTATGACCGAACTCGAACAACTTATTTAGAAGACGCTATAAGTCTGATGATTCAAATACTCAAACATAACAAGGTAGATAATATTTGCTGGCGATGGTGAGCCTGCACTGTCGTTTTATCGTACCTTTGTTAACCCGTTTTGAGTTATTCCCATGAATCTTAAGCAGTTCAATCAAATTAAGCACGACTACAATCGCATCCCGCTGGTACGCGAGGTTTTCGCCGACCTCGATACGCCACTCAGTACTTACCTGAAACTTGCCAATGAACCCTATTCATATCTGTTTGAATCGGTGCAGGGTGGTGAAAAATGGGGGCGTTACTCGATCATCGGGCTGGCCTGTGACAAACGTCTGAAGGTATTCGGCCATCGCATCATACTGGAAGCTGGTGACAAAATCGTCAGCGAGGAAGATACCGCCGACCCGCTGCAATACATCGAAGACTATCTGAATTTCTTTAAGGTGGCCGAAGCTGAGTGCTTACCCAAATTCCACGGCGGCCTGGTGGGCTATTTTGGTTACGATACGATCCGCTATATTGAGGCGAAACTGGCTAAATGCCCAAATCCCGACAAGCACCAGACACCCGATATACTGTTAATGCTGAGCGATGAGCTGGTGGTCTTCGACAACCTGGCATCGCGTATGTTCATCGTTGTGCATGTCGATCCGGCCGAAAATAATGCCTGGGAAGCAGGCCAGGCGCGTTTAGCTCAACTTGAACAAAAGCTTTACCAGACGCGACTCGACCGGCAACCACAGACAACATCGCAGAATGTAAAAGAAGACGATTTCACTTCTGAATTTACCCGCGAAGGATTCAAGGCTGCGGTAGAAAAGGCCAGGCAATACATTATCGACGGCGATGCCATGCAAATCGTGCTGTCGCAGCGACTGTCGATCCCATTCAAACAAAAACCGATCGACCTGTACCGCGCATTGCGAAGTCTTAATCCTTCGCCGTATATGTATTATCTTAATCTGGACGATCACTATATCGTCGGATCGTCACCTGAAATTCTGGTGCGCCTGGAAGATGGCGCGGTTACGGTGCGCCCTATTGCCGGTACTCGCCCACGCAGCAAGGACAGGGCCTGTGATCTGGCTTTAGAAAAAGAATTGCTCTCCGACCCTAAAGAACTCGCCGAACACCTGATGCTAATCGATCTGGGTCGAAACGATGCTGGCAGAGTCAGTAAAACCGGCAGTGTCGAACTCACTGAAAAAATGGTTGTCGAGCGCTATTCGCATGTCATGCATATCGTCTCGAATGTCGAAGGCCAGTTAAAACCCGATATGTCGGCGATGGATGTGCTACGCGCGACATTTCCGGCGGGTACGGTTTCCGGCGCACCGAAGATTCGTGCGATGGAAATTATCGACGAACTCGAACCGGTGAAACGCGGCATTTATTCCGGCGCCGTGGGCTATATATCCTGGAGCGGAAATATGGATACCGCTATCGCAATCCGTACCGCAGTGATTAAGGATGAACAACTTTATATTCAGGCCGGTGCAGGCATCGTTTATGACTCGGTACCAGAAAACGAATGGGTGGAAACCATGAGCAAGGCGCGCGCAATATTCAGAGCCGTCGCGCTGGCCGAGTCGGGGTTACCAGCAAGAGATCCTTGCGCCGAAGATCAGGAGTCTGCGTCATGAAAGTTTTAATGATAGATAACTATGATTCATTCACTTACAACCTGGTGCAATATCTGGGTGAACTGGGTGCGGCGGTCGAGGTGGTTCGTAACGATCTGATCGAGGTCGAGGAAATTCTCCGCAGCGATGCCAGCCATATCATGGTATCGCCCGGCCCCTGTACGCCAAACGAAGCGGGTGTTTCGATGGCCGCGATAGAAGCCATAGCAGGCACTAAACCGATCCTCGGAGTTTGTCTGGGGCATCAAAGCATCGGTCAGGTTTATGGTGGGAGCATAATTCACGCGAAGGAAATCATGCATGGTAAAACATCGATGGTTAAGCATACTGGTGTTGGCGTATTTTCCGGCTTAACTGATCCGTTTGAAGCAACACGATATCATTCGCTGGTAATCGATAAAAATAGCCTGCCGGATTGCCTGGAATTAACCGCCTGGACTGAAAATGATGATGGCAGTGTTGACGAAATAATGGGAGTCCGGTACAAAGAAATGGCTATCGAAGGGGTGCAGTTTCATCCTGAATCGATATTGACCGAACACGGTCACGACCTGTTACGAAATTTCTTAAACATGCGAATTTAAAGTTTAGGGGGGGCCACGTTTTAACGATTTAAACATGGTCTGTCCCCATTTTATCATTTGGGGGAGCAATGGATATTCAAACAGCGATAAAAACAGTAATTGGCGGTCAGGATCTGGGAAAAGCCGATATGGCCGCGGTAATGCAGCAAATCATGACCGGTGAGTGCACGCCTGCACAGATCGGCGGATTTCTGGTTGGCTTGCGCATGAAAGGCGAAAGCGTTGACGAAATCAGCGCCGCAGCGACTGTAATGCGCGAACTGTCCACGCGCGTCAATGTTGACGCGAAACATCTGGTGGATACCTGTGGTACTGGCGGTGATGCCTCGGGCAGTTTCAATATTTCTACCGCGAGCGCGATTGTTGCCGCCGCTGCTGGTGCGCGGGTGGCAAAACATGGTAATCGTTCGGTCTCCAGTAAGTCAGGTAGCGCCGATGTGCTCGAAGCGGCAGGGGTAAATCTGGATATAGACCCGCAACAGGTAGGCGCCTGTATCGAAGAAGTGGGCGTGGGCTTTATGTTTGCACAAAAACATCATAGCGCTATGCGTCACGCAATCGGGCCGCGCAAAGAAATGGCGGTGCGTACTATATTCAATGTATTGGGCCCGTTGACCAATCCAGCCGGTGCGCCGAATCAGGTAATCGGTGTTTTTGATGGCGATCTGGTTGAGCCACTTGCCCATGTGTTGAAGCAGCTTGGAAGCCGTCACGTAATGGTGGTGCACGCCGAGGATGGTATGGATGAAATCAGTATTTCGGCAAAAACAAACGTCGCGGAGCTGAAGGATGGTGAAGTATCGTTGTATACAGTCTCTCCCGGTGATTTTGGTCTGGAAACTGCTGATGCCAGCGCCTTAAGCGTTGGCAGTGTGGAACAAAGCCTGGCGATGATTCAGTCGGTGCTGGCTAATAATCCCGGCCCGGCGCTTGACATTATCAGTATGAATGCCGGTGCCGCTATCTATGTCTCTGGTGTTACGGATTCTTTGGTGGAAGGTATTGAAAAGGCTAAAGTCGCTATCGCCAGTGGTAAAGCGGCGACGGTGCTAGCCAATCTGGTAGCAAAAACGAACAGCTGATGTCTGAATCGAGGCCGGATATCCTGAATCGGATTTTGCAACGCAAATCCGAAGAAATTGCTGCCTGCAGGCAACAGGTTTCTGTTGATCAATTGCAGCAGGAAGTACAGACGGCTTCACCCCCGCGTGGTTTTATCAACGCGTTACGTGACAAGCAGGCGAATGGTCTGTCAGCGGTAATAGCCGAGATCAAAAAAGCCTCACCGAGCAAAGGAGTAATACGCGAGGACTTCGATCCAGTGCAGATAGCCGAATCTTATGCGAATGGGGGAGCGGCCTGTATTTCTGTTCTGACCGACCGTGATTTTTTTCAGGGTCATGACGACTATCTGCTAGCTGCGCGCAATGCCTGTCTGCTGCCAGTGATCCGCAAAGACTTTATTATCGATTCTTATCAGGTGTATGAAGCGAGGAAGCTTGGCGCCGACTGTATTTTATTAATCGTGGCAGCGCTCGAAGACAGGGTTTTGAAGGACTTGTATCGCCTGTCCAGTGACCTTGGTATGGATACCCTGGTCGAAGTTCACAATCAGCGCGAACTGGAACGCGCCATGCGTCTTGATCTGGAAATCCTCGGCATTAATAATCGCAATTTGCATACCTTCGAAACCAGCCTGGCGACCACGCTGGATTTAATTTATCAACTGCCCGAGTCCTGTCTGGTAGTTACCGAAAGTGGCATACATAGCAATGAAGACGTGCGTTTAATGCGCGATCACGGCGTTAACAGTTTTCTCGTAGGTGAGGCATTTATGCGCGCCGAGGATCCGGGCGCAGAGCTGAAGGCACTGTTTTTTTCCTGAAACAATGATCAAGCTGGTAGGAACTTGTTATCGAGTACCAAAAACCACAACGGTTTTACCGTGAGCGGTAATCAATCCGTCTTCTTCCAGGATTTTCATCACGCGCCCGGCCATCTCACGTGAACAACCTACTATCTTGGCTATTTCCTGGCGCGTTATTCTTATCTGCATACCGTCGGGATGGGTAATTGCATCGGGTTCGCGGGCAAGATCGAGCAAAGTCCGTGCGACACGGCCGGTGACATCCATGAATGCCAGGTTGCTAACTTTTCGACTGGTATTTCGCAAACGACTTGCGAGCTGGGAAGACAATTGAAACAAGATTTCAGGTGTTTCCCTGGCTAATACCATGAATTGATTATAGTGAATTTCGGCTACTTCGCAGACGGTACGTGTATTGATCCAGGCACTGCGTTTGGTTTCGGCGTCAAACAAGCCCATTTCACCGAAAAAGTCCCCCGGATTTAGATAGGCGAGTATGATTTCATTGCTGTCCCCATCCTCGATAACTACGCTGACAGAACCTTCGATGATATAGTACAGAGTCTCGGAATCGTCCCCGGCGTGAATAATGGTACTGCGCGCAGCATACTTTTTTACATGGCAATGATGTAAAAAACTGTCCAGTGCGGGGTTTTTACGCGGTATCAGGGTAGATACAGGGTAAACGCTCGTCGTTGATCCTGTTTCCGTATTATTCATTCAACATAACATATCACAATTTTTCTGTGACAACATTAAATAGGTAGGATTCAATGAAATGTAGAGTTAAGTGGCTGGATCACATTACATTTGTTGGTGAATCCGGTAGCGGCCATGCTGTGGTAATGGATGGCGCTACAGAACACGGTGGGCGTGACATGGGATTTCGTCCGATGGAGATGTTACTGCTCGGAGTAGGCGGTTGCACCGCATTTGATGTCATGTCTATGTTAAAAAAGTCGCGTCAGGCAGTTACCGATTGTGAAGTCAGGGTAGATTCAGATCGAGCTGAGGAAGTGCCTAAAGTTTTTACCAGAATTCATGTGCATTTTATCGTTAGCGGAAAAAACCTGGATCCGGTGAAGGTCGAGAAGGCGGTTAAATTGTCGGCAGAAAAGTATTGCTCGGCGTCCTTAATGTTGGGGAAGACGGCGGAGATGTCGCATAGTTTTGAAGTGGTTGAGGTGGGGTAGGGTTTTGGGGGCCTTTTCGGCTGTGATTGGTCAGGCTTGTTGATATCTATCGATACAATATTTCGCTCTCTAGATCTTTCAGCACTTCGTAGCTATTACCGAGTAAGTGCGCGAGTCACTTCTTGTCAACAGCAACAAGAAGTAACCAAGACTAAATTGTCCGGGGGATGAAAAGGATCGTAGCTTCGGATATCGAGTTATTAAATGGGATTTATATGTTCTGTAAAACTTGGCCGTTTCCAGTTGTTGATATAAAAACTAATGCATCGGAGTACAATTAATTGAGGACAAGGTGCTGGGTATTAAAATATTGGTGCGTGCGACATTCTCCAAGTAGTATCAATAGCTAGACCTGAAATTAATTTTATGGACAATTATTATGTATAAATTATCAGTCCCACTGGAATCTCAAAAAAAGAACTCGACTTGTTGGCATGCCTCGGCTTTCATGCTTTGGCGATATTCTCAAAATAAGACCGGGCGTGCAGGTCCTATGGCTACATTATCAAAAAAATGGGAAATGAATCAGACAATTACTCCTCCTGAGTTTATTAATCTGGCTGAAAAAGTCGGTCTTATTAGAGTACCTAATATATCAAAAATACACACAGAATCTTCACTAGAGGTGTTGTTAAAAAAATGGGGGCCTTTATGGTGCGCAGGCTATTGGTATGGTGTTGGTCATGTAATAGTCCTGACTGGAATTGACACTGGTATAGTACATCTAAATGACCCTGATGGTGGAAAACCAAAAATGGGCACCATCAAATGGTTTAATGAGAAGCTTGCGAGCCAATACGTGGGTTGCTTGATGGCTAAAAATCCTAATAGATATTAATACTTTTGTGTCGAATCGGTGAGTCACTGCCCCGATGCGTTCAATCTTGCCGCTATGGGCAGAAAGGATACGGGTATGATGGTTCTGCAGCTGGAGAATCCGTGTCAAGTAGCATGTATTTTAGGGTCGCAGAAGAATAAGATCAGATTTTTTCTGATCCAGCCCTTCGACACGGAACTATTGATATCCTTCATTCCCTGAATAAAGTTAAAGCTGGTCATCGTCGTCGTCACCGACACGAACCACCAGTTTGCCAAAGTTCTTGCCTTCCAATAGCCCGATAAACGCTTCAGCGGCTTTTTCTAGTCCCTCCACAATCTGTTCAAGGTATCGTATTTTTCCCTCTGCAAGCCAGGCGGTCATATCCTTTGCGAATTCGGGGTAGCGGTCAGCGTAGTCGTCAAAAATTATGAAACCTTTTACGCTTAAGCGTTTTGTCAGTATTGCTCTCATCAATAGCGACAGGCGATCTGGCCCATCGGGCAGGCTAGTTGCGTTGTATTGGGAAACCAGACCGCAAACTGGAATTCTGGCACTGGTATTGAGTAGTGGTAAGACCGCATCAAATACCTTGCCGCCAACATTCTCGTAATAGATATCGATACCATCAGGGCACGCCAATGCAAGCGGCTGTGCAAAATCTGACGCCTTGTGATCGATACAGGCATCAAAACCTAGTACATTAACTGCGTGCTGACATTTTTCAGCACCGCCGGCAACACCGACAACACGACAACCCTTTAGTTTGCCAATTTGTCCAGCGGTTGCGCCCACGGGTCCAGTCGCTGCCGCAACGACCAATGTTTCACCACTTTGCGGTTTACCGATATCAAGCAGGCCCATATAGGCTGTAAATCCCGGCATACCCACTATGCCGAGTGCGTATGATGGCAGCGCAGGGTTGGCACCCAGTGAAGTTAAATCTTGACCATTTGAAACTGCGTAATCCTGCCAGCCATTAAACGATAATACCCAATCGCCTAATTTGTAATCATCATGCTGGGATTCTGCAACGCGGCTAACTGTAGCACCGAGCATCAGGTCTCCGAGTTCAAGCGAAGCAGCATAGGACTTCGCGTCACTCATGCGACCACGCATATAGGGATCCAGTGATAAATAAACTGTTCGTAATAATATTTGTCCCGCTTCAATTTCGGGGCGGGCTAAGACCTCAAGTTTAAAATCGGTAGTTACAGGGGCACCCTTCGGGCGCGCTGCCAGCAGGATTCGGCGATTATTTTCTCTGGTCTGTTTCATGCACTATTTTTGATAGGAAAATATTGATGGGGCTAAGCATTGTGAAATTATCATGACAAGTCAAGAATTGCACCTATGGCCCTTTTAATCTTACTGATGCTATTTTCTACGCGGTTTACCACCAATTACATAAGTGACCTCATCGGCAGCCTGTTTTACTTTGGGGCCAAGCTCAGAAATAACGTGTTTGGGAAATCGAACTGTTGGCCCCGAAACCGAAATACCTGCAATCGCTTCACCAAAGCTGTTATAGATATTTGACGCGACACAGCACATGCCAGAGTAGCGTTCTTCGTTGTCTATCGACCAACCTCGTTCTTGGGTCGCATCAAGGTCTTTAAACAAATCCTTCGGAGAGGACAGGGTCTTTTGGGTAAATTCTGGTTGGCCTTTTGTGCGGATAATTTTTTCTACCTCTCGCCGCGGCATATCAGCTAGCAAGGACTTGCCGATTCCTGACGAATGCATATGGCCACGGGTTCCGGGACGAAAAAATGCACGGATAGGGTTGTGAGTTTCGACCTGGTCGACAAACACCACGTCGCCGTTATCGACTATGCCGAGGTTGGCGGTTTCGCCGGTTTCTTCCATCAGCCGGCGTAGGGTTTTTCTGGCGGCTTCTACCAGATTAGTTCTTACCAGGTAAGTGTTGCCAATACGAAAAGCCTCGATACCGATCATCCATTCCTGAGTGGTTTCGTCGAATTCGACATAGCCGTGTTTCTGTAATGTCGACAAAATTCGATGTGTAGATGAGGGTGGCATGTCCGTCCTGATTGCCAGGTCTGAGAGAGTGATGCTACGGGCACCTGCCAGTTCGCGTAATAGAGTCAGGCCACGGTCGAGTGCCTGCACTGTGCCGGGCGCTGTGTCGGTGGCGACTGACCGGGGTCGTCCGCGGGGGCGTTTATGGGTGTCTTGCTTCATGCTTTATACCTGGGGGTTTTGGCCGATTAGCGGCCGTATATATTGAAAATAAATTTCCTTGAAAATATTTAAATTATTTTTTGGAAAAATAAATACTGATATAAAACAACAGTTTGACTATTTAAATTAATTAATGGAAAATATTTTCAGAAAAATTGAAAAATATTACAGAAGGCATATATTAGATGCAAGTTTAAATCAATAAGGAACCGACATGATTAGCCAAAACCCTGTTTTTATTCCCGGCCCATCGAATATACCCGATCGCCTGCGCCACGCAATGAGTATTCCCACCTACGACCATCGGGCACCGGATTTTGCTGATCTGTTTACCCCGCTTTTATCGGATACGAAAAAGATATTCAAGACCGAAAGCGCTACCATTATTACCTTTCCCGGCAGCGGTACCGGCGGTTGGGAAGCAGCGATCACTAACACACTGTCACCTGGCGACAAGGTTCTGGTAGCCCGATTTGGTATGTTTTCACACAAGTGGATCGATCTTTGCCAGCGACACAATCTTGATGTTGAGATTATCGAATGCGAATGGGGTACGGGCGCTCCTGCCGATCGCTACGAGGAACGTCTGAGGGCCGATAGTAGCCATGAAATCAAGGCCGTTCTGGCAACGCATAACGAAACTGCAACCGGAGTTAAGAGTGATATCCGTGCTATTCGACAGGCCATGGATGCGGCCAATCATCCGGCCATGTTTTATGTCGACGCGGTTAGTTCACTCGCTTCGATGGATTTTCGCATGGATGAGTGGGGCGTCGACCTGGCCGTTTCAGGTTCGCAAAAAGGTTTTATGCTGTCTACCGGCATGGCAATTGTTGGTGTCAGTGAAAAAGCGATGGCCGCCTGCGAAACCGCAAAATGTCCACGCTGTTATTTTGATTTCCGCGATATGGCAGGGGCAAACGCCTCTGGCGGTTACCCATATACCCCCGCCTTGTCCCTGATCATGGGTTTACGTGAAAGCGTTGATATGCTGCTGGAAGAGGGGCTGGAGAATGTTTTTGCCCGACATTTTCGCATTGCTGAAGGCGTTCGTAAGGCGGTTGAGGCCTGGGGTCTGAAACTCTGTGCTGAATCACCCGAACTGTATTCCGACACGGTGAGTGCTATCTACGTTCCCGATGGATATGATAGCGATGCGCTGACTAATCACGCTTTCGAGAAATATCAGGTTTCCTTCGGCATCGGTCTCGGCGAGATGGCAGGCCGGGCGTTTCGTATCGGCCATCTCGGTTCGATGACCGATGTGATGGCGCTTTCCGGTATCGCTGCAATCGAGATGGCGATGAAGGATCTGGATTATCCGATTGAGCTTGGTTCAGGCGTTTCGGCTGCACAGGAATATTATCGAAGTTCGGCCAGTAACGCCCAATCCAGGGTTGCTTGAGGACGAGGTAACCAATATGACTAAAAGCAAACCAATGTACACCATGTCGAATACCAATCAGATGTATATCCCGACTTTTGACGATGTGAAGGCGGCGCACAAGCGCGTGGCACCCTATATTCATCGCACGCCGGTTTTGACTTCCAGCTATTTCAATGGCCTGACCGGCGCAGAACTGTTTTTCAAATGCGAGAACTTTCAAAAAGCCGGTGTCTTTAAAGTACGCGGTGCCTGCAATGCGGTATTTGGACTTTCCGATGAAAAAGCCGCCAGGGGCGTGGCAACGCATTCTTCCGGTAACCACGCGCAGGCGCTCAGTTACGCAGCCGGACGGCGGGGTATTAAGGCAACAGTAGTCATGCCTAATACCGCGCCCGAAGCGAAAAAAGCGGCGGTTCGAAGTTACGGTGGAGAAGTACACGAGTGCGAACCATCTACGGCTGCCCGCGAAGAAATGATTGAAAAACTGGTCACGGAAACCGGCGCAGATTTTGTCCACCCCTATAATGACCATCGCGTTATTGCCGGGCAGGGCACCTGTTCGCTGGAGCTTTACCAGGATATCGGTGAACTCGATGCCGTTGTCGCACCAATTGGTGGTGGTGGCATGATCTCCGGCACCTGCCTGACGATGTCGAATGTTTCGCCGAAAACCGAAATTTATGCCGCAGAGCCGAAAAATGCCGACGACGTTTATCGGTCGTTTCAGGCCGGTGAAATCATTGAAGACGATTCGCCGCAAACCGTCGCCGATGGCTTGAAAGTGAGCATGCGCCCGCGTACCTGGCACTTTGTTTCAAACTTTGTGACCGACGTATTGTTAGCCACCGAAGAAGAAATTATCGATGCCATGTACCTCACCTGGCAGCGCATGAAAATTGTAATCGAACCGAGTAGCGCCGTGCCATTGGCGACGATATTGAAAAATAAACAACTGTTCGCCGGTAAACGCGTAGGCGTGATTATCACTGGCGGCAATGTCGATCTTAAGAAACTTCCCTGGATGTAATCTGCCCGGGTTTAATCCTTAAATTATTGGAGCAAAAAAATGAATGCAGTAACAAAATCCGCCGACTTCGTCGTTGGCCTTAATATTCCTGCCGAAATTGGCATGGCGGCAGAAGACGTCTGTACGCCAGCTTTAATCGTCGATCTCGACGCTTTTGAGCGCAATGTGCAGATAATGGGCGATTACATCAAACAAAAAGGCCTGCGTCACCGCGCCCACGCTAAAACCCATAAGTCAGTTGATATTGCGTTATACCAGATCGAGCATGGTGGCGCCTGTGGTGTTTGCTGCCAGAAGGTTTCGGAAGCCGAAGCGATGGTTGCCGGTGGGGTAACAGATGTGCTGGTTTCTAATCAGGTTGTAGACCCTGGTAAATTAAACCGACTGGCATTGCTGGCTAAAAAAGCCAGGACTTTAGTCTGTGTCGATGACCTCGGCAATATCGATGATATCTCTGCGGCCGCGGTGAAGCACGGCGTCGAGATTGAGTGCCTGGTCGAAATCGATTGCGGTGCGGGACGCTGCGGTGTGAAGTGGGGTGATCCAGTAGTCGAACTGGCGAAAAAGATTGATGCCAGCGATGGCCTTATATTTTCTGGAATTCAGGCCTACCAGGGTGCGGCGCAGCACGTACATGATTTTGATGAACGTAAGTCAAAAATTGATATTGCAGTAAAACAGGTAGCGGATACTGTCGAGATGTTAAAAGCCGAAGGCCTCGAATGCGACATCATCGGTGGTGCAGGCACGGGTACTTATTATTTTGAAGGTACCTCGGGTGTTTATAATGAAATGCAATGCGGATCGTATATTTTCATGGATGCTGATTATCAGCGTGTGAAAGATGATGGTGGCAGTTTCATTCACGAATTTGAAAACAGCCTGTTCATCTGGACCTCGATCATGTCAAAGGCGAAGGCCGACAAGGCAATCTGCGATGCGGGGTTGAAAGCACAAAGCGTCGATTCGGGTCTGCCGGTAATTTTTGGACGTGCCGATATCGAGTACATCAAATGCGCCGATGAGCATGGTGTGATTACCGATCCAAACAATTCGTTGAAGCTTAATGACAAGTTAAAATTAATCCCAGGCCATTGCGACCCGACCTGTAATGTCTACGACTGGTATGTGGGTATTCGCGGTGGCAAGGTAGAATGTCTCTGGCCGGTGACCGCACGCGGGATGGCGTTTTAGAATGCTTATCGTTACCGAAGAAGCCTGTAAACAAGTCATAGGCCGCGGCGATGCCTTTACCGCAGTGGAAGCAGTATTTGCGGCGATGGCGAAAGGCGACGCGTGGAATTTCCCGGTAGTTCGTGAAGCCATCGGCTATGCCGATGCGTTGTACGGGTTCAAGTCGGGTTTCGATAAAGCCGGTCTCTCACTCGGCGTCAAGTCGGGTGGCTACTGGCCGGGCAATATGAAAAAAGGCCTGACTAATCACCAGTCCACGGTTTTCCTGTTTGATCCGGATACCGGACAACTACAGGCGCTTGTGGGAGGTAACTATCTAACCGCGGTGCGAACTGCAGCGGCAAGTGCTGTTTCGATCGCACATTTGGCGCGCAAAGATGCCATGGTACTCGGTATGGTCGGTGCCGGTCATCAGTCGACCTTCCAGTTACGCGCAGCATTGGAACAAAGAGACTTTGAAAAAATAATTGGCTGGAATCTGCATGCATCGGAGCTGTCGAGCCTGGCGGCGATCGCCGAGGAAATGGGCTTGCCCTTCGAATCGGTGGAACGTGAGCAGTTGGGCGCCGAGGCGGATGTGATTATCACCATTACTTCCGCGCATGAATCCCTGATCATGAAGGACTGGGTCAAGCCGGGCGCACATATCGCCTGCATGGGTACCGATACCAAAGGTAAGCAGGAGGTTGATCCTGAATTAGTGGCAGCAGCTACCGTGTTTACCGACGAAATCGCCCAGTCGATTACGATTGGTGAAACGCAACATGCAATTGCCAGTGATTTGATTGCCGAAAAGGATATCACCGCGATTGGCGATGTCATCAATGGTGATCATGCGGGTCGGACCAGCGATAGTGAGATTACGTTGTTTGATGGTACTGGAGTTGGTTTGCAGGATTTGGCGGTGGCCTCGGCGGCGGCGAAACTGGCTGAGGAGCAGGGGATGGCGGAGCATGTTGAGCTTTAGGTTGTTGGTCCGGCTTTCGGGCCCATTGGGCCAATGGCGATGATTTTCAATTTAGTTTTGTGGATGGATTTCTAGTTAAACTGGGTTTCGCACACTGAGGCTTTCTCTACTTTGTAGATCTTTAGGGTGCAATAACCGAAGGGCATTGCACCGTTTTCATATAACCGAAACAGTATTTCGCACACTAAGGCTTTCCTTGCTTCGTAGCCACTATTGAGTAGGTGCGCGAGTGTCTTTTTCTCAACAGCAAGAAAAAGGCACCAAAAAGTGCCGCCCCAAACAAGCCCTTTAATCGTCAAAATAGCACTCATATCAGGGTCGGCCCACACGCGCTCCCTCGGCAATTGCTCCTGCATTGCTCTACTACCGTCCATCCATGGACATAGGCGCGGGTGGGCCTGAAATGGCATCCCTGCCATTTCACCCTGATCTGAGCACTATTTTGCCGAGGGCTTGAAAGGGGGATGGAAAAAAGCGTGGAGTGAGGATAGGGGTTTTAAACCAATTTCCCTCGTTCATAAAACGGAATCTCCTCAACCACCTTCTCTAAATTTTGTATCAAATCTGTATTTTGTCGAAAAAACAAATAGAATCGCCTCCATTACATTAATTGTCGAAACACTGGTCTTGCGGGCCTAGCCGATTGTCCAGATTTAACTGTCAACTAACAATATGAAAAAGCAAAATTACGCTGCCGCGCATGGAACACTGCGTATCAGCGCCAAGCGATTCGAGGCCTCTCCGTATACCGACAAATACGCCAAAGACGATATGGTCTTCGGTATTTATTGTCGACGATTCTATCCATTGTCGATTGGCGAAGACCCGATAGAACAATACTGGAAGCTACGACGTGGGGTTATGCTGTACGACGTTCCGGAAAAACCGCTTGATATCAAAGGCCCGGATGCGGTCGCTTTGCTGGAACGATTATTTACGCGGCGCATTGATAATCTTAAAATCTGGCGCGCGCGCTATGCCGTTGCCTGTACGCCGCAGGGTGGAATTCTGATGGATGGCGTGTTGATTCGGCTGGCAGAGGACCACTTCTGGTATGTGCAGGCTGATGGCGAGTTTGAATCCTGGATTTACGCCCAGGCGTATGGTCTTGATGTGACGATTCGTGACCCAAGATCACGGGTGTTGCAAATTCAGGGTCCAAAGTCGCTCGAAGTACTTCAGGCTGCGGCTAAAGGTGGGGTTCCCGATGGGTTCGGATATTTTCATGCCGGCATGTTTGATTTCGGCGGTCAGGAGCTATTAGTTACTCGCACCGGGTGGACCGGTGAAATGGGCATAGAAATTTACAGCGATGGTGAAAATACTGATCACCATGCGCTTTGGGATCATTTGATCGCAGCCGGTGCGCCGAGTGGGTTGGCTTTTAGTAGTGCGGAATCAATGGGGATTCGTCGAATTGAAGCTGGAATTCTCGATAATGGTACCGATATCGACCCTTCGATGACGCCTTATGAAGCTGGTATTGGCGCATTTGTCGAATTCGATAAGGGTGAATTTGTGGGTCGAGACGCACTCGCAAAAGCCGATCAAAGCTGCCTGTTATTAGGCCTTACCTGTGCCGAGGCGGTACCTTTTGCTGGCTTACAGGTGCGGGACGGGGACTCTGTTGTTGGTCATATGACCACTGGTGCCTGGACGCCTTATCTTGAAACCGGGATTGGTTTCGTACGTTTTCATGAAAAAGGTGACTGGTTGGGTCGTCAACTAACTCTGTGTACAGATGAAGGTAGCGAGCATGCCTGCGACATAGTCGAACTGCCTTTTTATGATGCGGAAAAAAAGATACCCAGGGGCTTACTAAGTCCGACAGACTGCTAGCCATGAACTTGAACACCACAGCACTGTACCGGGGCCGACCCTGGCCGTATCACGAGGAGCGAACCCTCGCCAGTCTTTGTGTGTCGGCGAGCGAACGCGACGGGCTGGATTCAGTGAGACCTATTCCGGCAAGTTGAGGTGTTCCAGGAATGGATTTTACGAATTTCTATCCAGCATAAATTGATTCTGAAATTCACAAGTTACTATTTACAGAAATACGACGCGAGTGATGGATCTGATCGATGACATGAATACATGAGACTGAATCATAAGTCTCTCTGGTAAGCGTTAAGTGAAGACTTGATCGCATTGATTATATGCTTCTATTCAAGTCGAAATGAAACGCCCACTAGTAATCAGATTAGATGATTACTAGTAGTCCAGCTATCCTTTTTATATCAACAACCGACCCTTTAACTTATAGAGTCGCCATCAACCATCAACTTTTCATAGATACTACGAGTCTCGGGAGATGGTTCGACGCCGAGCCTTGCCGTCAGTGCTTTGCTACAGCGATTATATACCTCGATACATTCTGCCTGACGCCCCAACTCTTCATAGTAAAGCATGAGTTGTCGATAGATACCTTCGGCCAGATCCTCGACGTCCAGAGCAGCCTGTAGAAACGTAATAGCTTCATCCAGCCGTTTGGATTTTCTGAGAAATTCCGCTGTCTCGCTAACAAAACGCACAAACCGGCTCTTCCAGTGTTCTCTGGCGTTAATTACCCATGATGATTCTTCGTCACGCATAAACGGGCCTCTGTAGAGTAACAACGCTTTATTGGCGAGTGATATTAGCTGTTCATCGTTGGCCATCAGTTGGACGTTGCTTAAATTAGCAGAAACCGCAGTTGTCGCCCGGTCGAAAGCCCAAACATCAACCCAGAAGTAACTTTCATCGAGCGTCAAATTACCATCATGAAACACAACAGCATGGTCGTCACCGAGTAACTTGCGCAGCCGGTGTAGCGTGGTATTGAATGAACGATGCGCATAATCTGCATCGATGTTAGGCCACATCGCATCTGTCAGCCGCTCAATACCAATCCCTTTGCCGCCTAACGCGATCGCGACTTTCAGCAGTTCTACGGGACGACCACGCGGCTTATAAGTGCTTGTTCTGGAAATTTGCTGCAAAGCGAATTGACCCAGCGTCTGAATGCGAACCTTCCAGGGCCAGTCGGTAACATGCCATGGTGGATCATCTGCAACCAACTTGCGGCGAATGATCAATTGCCGGACATAATCGACTTCAATACCGTTCTCCAACGCCGCTACTGCCAATGATGCCATTTCACGGGGTAACCAGCCAACAGTATGGCTAAAGTTGTGTTCGCGACCAACGCCGAGGGCATATTTGAGCGCTCGCAACCCAGAAGCTTTGCGATCATGGCTCAACGCAATTTGTGCGTAGACCAGAAAACTCATAAATTCCAGAAGATGATTATCGATGGACTCAGCCCGCTCGCGAATCTGTCGCAACAGATTGGCTCCTTTGCGATCATCGCCACAGGTGAACAAAATCTGAGCAAGGCCTAACTCAATCATGATTACGAAAAACGGTGCACCTACTTCGGTGACAACCCGAAGCGCCGCACGCATATGGTGATAAGCTTCAAGCGCATTGTTCTTCAGCATTGCCATCCACGCCAGACAATAACTATGCAGACAGGAATCGTATCGCCGAACAGCTAACGCATGAGTATCAATCTGTTCCAGCATATCTTCGGCCAGATCCAGATTTCCAGCACCAAGTGCGCTGGCCACACCATTAATCAAACTACTGTTTTTCCAGGTGTGGATGCCGTGTGAGTTAGCTATATCTACCCCGCCACGAACCGCATCCATACAAGCTTCGTGCTCGCCGGTTAACATGTAGTGTATCGATTCTATATAACACAAAGTAATCAAAGTAAAGGGTGAAACATTTGGTGCACTCGCGACACCGCGTACCAGGTCGATAATCTCCAGGGCTTTGACGAAACGACCGGTCCAGCCGATGCTTGATGCCAGGCTGATGGCAGCACGCACTTGTTGCGAGGGATCAGTTGATGATTGCAGGATAGCGTAGGTGCGCCCGGCCCATATCTCGATGTCGGGATGGAATGGTTGCCGGAAAGCAAGTGATTGGTACATGTTGTAAGTGACTCTCGCGCCGTAATCGGTGGTGGGGAAATCTGGATGCAGAACCAACAACTCCTCCACTTCAGCTATCCAGGAGTCGAGTAAAGTAAGATCATCAAGGTCGAAAAGCACGGTATCTAGGACTCCGGCACAGGCCTCAAACAGTCCACAAACATCTACATCTTGTTGTTCACGGAACATACGATAAGCCTGCTCATAGAGCCTTCGACCCTCGCGTTGCGTAAATGCTGATTTGCAGGCGGCCAACCAGTACACCAGCCAGGGGTCTGCGTATAAAGTTTCGTTAGGTAGTTCTTCTAGCCACTGTTCCAGAGTTTCTCCGCGACCCTGTTCCTGCATTGCCGACGCATGGTCTCGAATCAGTCGAGCTAAATCCGGCCATTCGCTATTTTCGATACACAGACGTGTCGCGTCCTCTATATATCCGGCCTGCTCAAGTAATGTAGCCGCCCGTTTTTGTAGCTCTAATTTCTCCTTTTTAGGCATTACCTTTTGAAAACGATTGATCAGAAAGTCGCGCAGTAGCGGATGGTATTGATAGACAATTTCACCCGCACCACGATTCGCACTGACCAGGTAATCCTGGCTATTAAGAAATTTAAATATAGAGTCCGAATCGTTATTGCCGGTCAGCGCCATTGCCATACTCACGGTTACCTGTGGCAACATCGCAGTTCGCAACAGAAAGTCCTTGTTGGCGTCGGTGAGTGTGCGAAATATCTCTCCAGCCAGATAATCGAATACCAGTTGCGGTGTGAATGCTTCTGGTATTTCTACCGGCGTGCCTTCCTGGCGCATGGCCTCTAGCATTAATACCAGGCCTGCCGCCCAACCCTGGGTTTTTTCATACAGTTGCTGTTTGTTAGATTCTGCGATTTCGTAATCTCTCAACTCAATGATAGCGTCGGATTCTTCACGCGTGAGGCGTAAATCGTTCCAGCCGAGCAGATGCATCTGCTGATTCGCCATAAAGCGTGCGGTGAAAAGAGGGGGATCGGCGCGACTGATGAAGATGACACGGCCATGGTCTGGAATTTCCTGTAATGCACTTTGCATTACATCGTGCAATCGTGACTGCTTCGCGACCTCCTGGTAATTATCGAATACGATTGCAAAGGGTGTGTCCAGGCAACTATAAATCTCGCGAAAATAGCGACGGCTAAAAACTGCCAGATCACTCAGGTATTTTGGTGTGAATATAGGCAGATGAAATTTTGAACCGCGTTCAGGGGTGGCGACCGCCTGATTCAAGTAATGAAAACAGGTAGCGATGTCACTATCACTATGGTCGAGCTGGTACCAGATAGAGTCACTCGCAAATGTCTCTATATACTGTGCTACCAGAGTTGTTTTGCCGCTTCCTGGTGGACCAGTTACCCAAACAATTGGATTTTCACGACTCTTATCCAGAAGCTTATGCAAGCGGTTTCGAGGCACCAGATCAGGGAGATGTGGTCGACTGAATTTTGCTAGTCTTGCTGTTTTTTGTTGCATATTTAGCTCCTAATCCCCTGCGCTCGGTTATTTTAACCGAATTTAAAAATTGATGGTGTTATATAGATCAGCCGATTCAACAGATTAGACTCTAATGCAATGCAGGTTACGCGCGGTTTGCTGGTTACTTACACCTTCAACCTGAAGATATCAGTCAATTGCAGATGGCCTTCGAACGAAGTTACATCGGCGCTCGCATTACCGGTATAGCTAGTCTCGCCGACATTCAAGCTAATTAGGCGTTCTAATTCTCTTGCACGAGTAATGAGTGAGGAAGAATTAAGCAGGCAAACGGTTGCCTTACTAAAACAACGCATACCGATGACTCAATGGCAGAAAGATTTTCCTAAACTGTAAGCGCTTTGTAAACCGATTGTAAGTCGTATGTTAGTCAGGTTATGCGAAGCTTGAACTTCCTAAATAGCAACCCTGAGGAAAGTCAAAATGAGCTATAGCCAACAATCAGAAAATAGCGGTTTAAATTTAAATTCTACTCGGATGAATAAAGGAGTAAATATCATGAATACGTCATCGAAATCTCAGATTCAGAAGACCAAACGTTTGAATGGAAAAACGCGCAGTCCTTTGTGCATCACGCGCTTTGCCGTTGCAGCGGCGTGTTCGGCGCTATTGCTTTCCGGATGTTACGTCATGCCGGTCGGGCGGGACGCGAGCGGCAAACCTGTGTACGCGTACACAACGGTGCCGCCGTCAGTCATGCCAGCGCAAGGTGCAGCAAGCGGGCCGGTGCCATCAGTGCTCAACGTGAAGCTCTATCCGATCAATAGTCTCGCCAACCAGACCGGTGTGCTCGTCGGCCAGGTGACAAATATGATGACCGGCAAAGGCCGTTTCACCTTCAATTATCAGGGTGAAACGCTGGTTGGCGAAGCAACGCGGGTCGCCAATGACAAGCGGCGCGGTATTGC
>CAXMRQ010000115.1:0-3570 GCA_964196115.1 uncultured Gammaproteobacteria bacterium | reverse complement strand
TGCCTGCGCCCAGTACAGAGTGAGATAAAAATGACTGCCTCTATTGTCGAGTTCGCCAGTTTTACGCGATGGTGATTTGTTGTTATCTAGCAATTCTCCAGTTGCCTGGTCTAATGTATCGGCAAGTACTTTGGCCTTGCTGTTGCCGGTTTTTATACTGACATCTTCGAGTGAAACGGCGAGCGCGAGGAATTCGCCGAGTGAATCCCAGCGAAGGTGGTTCTCTTCTATCAATTGTTTGACATGCTTCGGCGCTGAGCCACCCGCACCCGTTTCAAACAGGCCACCACCGGCCATCAGTGGCACGATAGACAGCATTTTAGCGCTGGTGCCGAGTTCCATGATCGGGAACAGGTCGGTGAGATAGTCGCGCAAAATGTTACCAGTGACCGAGATGGTATCTTTGTTGCGAATGATTCGTTCCAACGTATAACGCATGGATCGCAGCGGCGACATAATATGTATCTCTACATCACTAAGATCATAATCCTGCAAATAGAGTTTCACTTTCTGGATTAATTCGGCTTCGTGGGGGCGGTATTCGTCAAGCCAGAATACTGCCGGGGTATTAGACTGCCGTGCGCGGTTGACCGCGAGTTTAACCCAGTCCCGAATTGGCGCATCTTTGGTCTGGCACATACGCCAGATATCACCCTTTTCGACATTTTGCTCGATTAAAACCTTGCCTTCATCGTCGACAATGCATGCGACACCATCGGCAGGAATTTCAAAGGTTTTATCGTGTGAGCCATATTCCTCTGCCTTTTGCGCCATTAAACCGACGTTAGGGACGGTGCCCATGGTAACCGGGTCGAACGCACCATTGGTTTTACAAAAACTGATTACCTCCTGATAAATCCGTGCGAAGGTGCTTTCCGGAATTACCGCCTTGGTATCTTTCAGCTTGCCATCGGGCCCCCACATTTTCCCCCCGTTACGAATCATTGCGGGCATTGAAGCATCGACAATGACATCATTTGGCGCGTGCAGGTTAGATATACCCTTGACTGAGTCGACCATCGCTATTACCGGTCGCGCCTCATAACAGTCATGAATACTGCGTTCGATTTCTTCGCGTAATGAACTGGGCAAGCCTTCAATTTTTTCGTAAACGCTGCTAATGCCGTTATTTGGATGAACACCCAATTCATCAAATAAGTCGCCGTATTTGGCAAACAGGTCTTTATAAAAAATCTTTACCGCGTGGCCAAATACAATTGGATGTGAGACCTTCATCATCGTCGCTTTAACGTGAAACGAAAAAATCACGCCGGTTTCTCTAGCGTCTTCCATTTGCTCTTCCAGAAACGCGCACAGGGCTTTGGCGCTCATAAACATGCTGTCGATGATTTCGCCCTCAAGCAACGCTGTTTTTTCTTTTAAAACGATAGTCTCACCATCGTTTGTTTTCAGCTCCATCCTGACGTTACAGGCCTTATCCATGGTCAGGCATTTCTCGCTTGAGTAGAAGTCGCCTCCGTGCATATGCGAGACATGAGTTTGCGAAGCCGGGCTCCATTTCGCCATCGAATGTGGATTTTTACGCGCATTGCGCTTTACCGCAGGTGGCGCACGCCGATCTGAATTACCTTCGCGAAGTACCGGGTTTACCGCACTACCCTGAATCTTCGAATACCGCTTACCGATTGCAATATCTTCATCAGTTTCTGGCTCCTCCGGATAATCAGGAATCTTATAACCTTTCGACTGCAACTCTTCAATCGCTGAGATTAGCTGCGGAATTGTAGCGCTGATATTGGGTAATTTAATAATATTGGTATCGGGATTCTGCGTCAGACGGCCCAATTCGGCCAAATTATTGGAGACTTTCTGGTCTTCTTCCAGATAATCGGGAAACTCGCCAAGAATCCTCGCAGCGACTGATATATCGCTTTGTTCAATCTCAATGCCAGCAGCGGCGGCAAATGTTTCGATCACCGGAAGCAATGAGTGGGAAGCCAATAATGGTGCTTCGTCTGTAAGGGTGTATATTATTTCTGAATTTCCCATGGTGTTTATGGTATCCCTCGAGATATGTTAACCAATTAATAGTTCTAATTAAGCGAGCCGTACATTGTACCAATTTCTGACTCGACAGGAAAATTAATAGGCAGGATTATATGCAAAGTTGTCCGAAGATTTGCCAGACGCATCCCCATAGTTTTTGAACAGCCAACAATTGCACTATGATGATTTCTGGATAATCATAGTGGCTGACGATATTGCAGGTAACATCCATGATAACTCACCCGACAGGCTGCTTTGATAATAGTGCCAAAGACTACCAGCATATAGAAGCTGTTCCTCTCGCCGCTGCGATGGGGGCCGAGATTCGCGGCGTCCGGGTGAGCGGTATTGACGACACATCTTTTGCGGAAATCGAAGATGCGCTGTTCCGCCATAAGATGATTTTTTTTCGCGACCAGCATATTACTCATGGCGATCAGGAAGCGTTTAGTAGTCGATTCGGCCCATTTGCCGAAGATGCCTACACCCGGGGCGTCGACGGTCATGAGAATGTCCAACCAGTTATTAAGGAGGCCGAGAACAGCTCCGCAATGATTTTTGGTTCAGGCTGGCATACAGATTCGCCGTTTTTAAGCCGACCGCCAGCCATCAGTCTGTTATACGGAGTCGGTATACCGCCTTATGGTGGTGACACGCAGTGGGCTAATTCAGCACTCGCCTATGCCATGCTAAGCGATAAAATGAAATCCATCGTAGATGTTTTAAATGTGCATATGTCGATGAAAAATGTTCTAGCAACTGCACAACAAACCTTAAAACCCGACGACTCGCCACTCGGACGCATTGCGGCCACCAAAGACACCGGGCCTCTGCCGGAGGAACTGGCTAAAAAGGTACGTGGCAGCTTTCACCCGTTGGTGCGTACCCACCCTAGAACGGGAGAAAAGTCCCTCTATTGTGACAAAACCTATTCGATTGGTTTTGAAGGTATGAACGATGATGAGTCCCGACCAATACTCCAGTTTCTCGGCGAGCATATCACCCAACCGGCGTTTACCTGCCGATTACGCTGGCAACCAAAAACCCTGACCCTCTGGGATAATCGCCTCTGTGTTCACCAGGCTTTCAATGATTATGACGGCTTTAGGCGCGAGATGTATCGCACTACGATTGCCGGTGAGTCACCGAGGTAAAAGGGGATTATTTGCCTGAGGACGGCAGGTGGACATTATACTGTCCCGCATGCAGAAAAGGCCGTAATTAATCTGGGCGTCTGCTTACCGGAAGCCGACATTCGATTGTCGATGGTGAAAGTCGGCTATCTCGTAAGCAGCCATTCAAATTCTAGCCTATAAGGACGACTTACGGCACATTGCGGTCTTTCGCTGAGTCTATTTATTGCGATAATTAACCGGCGTTTCTTCATAAATACAAAGATCAAAATTCATTATGACTTAGCCAGCGTTCGCTTGGTGTTTCCGAAGGAACCCTGAAAGACGAATCAGGTAAGCTCTATGCCCACGCAACAAGCACCTGTATGATTATCAGGAAATAAGTAACCCTGCCCCTAACTCCTTGGAGTTTCACCATGATCAATATCGA
>CAXMRQ010000114.1:0-3570 GCA_964196115.1 uncultured Gammaproteobacteria bacterium | reverse complement strand
GCCTGATTAAGTGATTGCAATTGCGACAGTTCTGCGGCGCTACACTGGTCTAGCCCGGCTCGCGATTGTTCCTGTCTTGAATCGTTGGTCAAAGTTCCTTCAGCAGCCTCTTTACCTGCGAGTTCAGGGTGGTTGCAAATCAATGCCATGCGTTGAAATTCCGGGGATCGCTGCACGGTCTCAAACATATTTTGATGTAACTGGGTTTTCGAGGCGAATGGTCGGTTTTCGTAAATCAGGTCAGCTACCCAGGGAGAATGCTCGAAAATGCCGCCCAGTGAGTCGACGAATTGCTCGCGATCAAATTGATTCAGGCTGGCTAGCGATATCTTGCTCGTCATGGGCGAGTATTATGCAGCTTGCCAGGGGTGTCTGTCTATCCAATGACGCGCGATATCGACACGCCGACAAATCCACACCTGCTCGTGGTTTTGAATGTGATCGAGAAAACGTTGCAATGCAGCAAAACGCCCCGGGCGTCCTGCCAATCGGCAATGAAGGCCAATCGATAGCATTTTCGGCGCCGTTTCGCCTTCGGCGTAAAGTACGTCGAAGCTGTCGCGTAGATACTGAAAGAACTGCTCGCCACTATTAAAGCCCTGTGGGGTGGCAAAGCGCATATCGTTGGTATCCAGAGTGTAGGGGACGACCAGATGCGGTTTTGTCTCAGCGCTGCTAGTTTTAACCTCAGTCCAGAAAGGCAGGTCATCACCGTAATAATCCGAGTCATACAAAAAATTACCATTATCGACGACCAGTCGGCGGGTATTCGGGCTGTCGCGACCTGTATACCATCCCAGAGGTAGTGCACCGGTCAATTGCTGGATAATCTCAAGCGCCTTTTGCATGTGATCACGTTCGGTGTTTTCGTCGATATCCTGGTAATGAATCCAGCGCAGGCCATGGCAGGCGATTTCGTGACCCAGATCTACAAATGTTTGCGTCAGTTCCGGGTGTCTTTGCAGCGCCATCGCGATGCCGAAGATAGTCAAAGGTAAATCGCGCCGTTCAAATTCCTTTAAAATTCGCCAGACACCTGCGCGGGAACCATATTCATAAATTGACTCCATACTCATATGACGCGCCGGGTAGCTTTGCGCACCTACAATTTCGGATAGAAACTGTTCTGAACCAGAATCTCCGTGCAGGATATTGCTTTCGCCACCTTCTTCGTAATTCAATACGAATTGTACTGCGATTCTGGCATTGCCAGGCCAGTCGGCATGCGGTGGATTTTTTGCGTAACCGATAAGATTCCTGGGATAGTCGTTCGTTCTCAGCACGGGTTAATCCTCGGCTTAACTGGACAAAAGAAGCGTGGCAAGATCGGGCTGTAAGTCTTCCGTTTTATGCTCGATCCTGTTTTCAATATGTAGCAGGTGTTGATTCATGATACGGATCGCTTTTTTGGCGTCGCCGTTTTCAATCGCGTCGACGATCGCTTCGTGTTCCTGATTTCGACATCGATTTTGCGGATCGGCGCTTAAATGCGTGAGTATAACCAGAGGCGTGCGACGAATTATATCGTTGAGATATTCTTCCAGCACACTATTGCCGCTCATATTGGCGAGCTGGCGATGAAAATCAACGGATAAAGATAACGCTAGTTTGGAGTCCCCCGTTTCGTAGGCGGTTTGTTCCTCAATCATCATCTGTCGGAGCTTCTTAATTTGCGTATTGTCTATTTGCGGTATCAGGGTCTGAATGATTGCACCTTCGAGTGCACGTCGCGTCGCGAATAAATCTCTGCCTTCTTTAACCGACGGTTTGGCAACACTGGCGCCACGATTGGGTAATTGCTCTACCAACCTGGAATAGGCTAGCCGTGCGAGAACCTTGCGAATGGTGCCGCGTTTTACACCGAATACTTCAGCCAGTTGAACTTCCTTCAATTTTGTGCCGGGTGGCAGACGATGGTCAATGACAGCCTGTTCAATTTGACGGAGCACATCGTCTTCGCTCATTGCTGTCTTGAATGACTGATCGGAGTTGTTACTAATCAATTCGATGACCGAGACCCTCTTATTTGTCCTGTAAGAGTCTGTCGGACTTAGGTTAGTCTCGGTAACTGCTCCTGCGTTACTCTACCACCTGCATCCATGCAGGCGTACTGCGGAAAAGCCGACTTTGGCCACATTTTGAGTTCTTTTTCGTCAAATAGAATAACTATTTTCCTTAAAAGAACTCAAAATCTGACTCAAACCGGGCTTATCCTCGACAATTGCGTCCTGCATTGTCCTACTACCGTACATCCTGTACATATCGTGACGACTACCTAAGTCCGACAGACTCCTGGTATAGTAACATAAGTTTTATAATTGTTAACAATAATTATAAAAAATTGTTGACAATTTATTCGAATAGTGAGAATTTAGCGTGTTCTGAACACCGAGGGGGAGCGGCATGGGCAGATTGACGACACATATACTCGATACAGCACAGGGCTGCCCGGCGGCCAATGTTGATGTATTGCTTTATTCTGTTGTCGGCACTGATCGCCAACTGCTAAAACGGGATCGCAGCAATGCGGATGGTCGCCTCGATACCCCTATCCTTGACGCCGATGATTTCAAGCCCGGCGTTTACGAGCTGATATTCCACGCCGGTGATTATTTCCGCAGCTGCAATCTCGATCTCCCCGACCCACCTTTTGTCGACGAAGTTGTTATTCGTTTCGGTATTGCCGATGTGGAATCGCATTATCACGTACCCTTACTAGTATCCCCCTGGGCTTACTCGACCTACCGGGGCAGTTGATATGGGTGCCTCTAAAAATGCGCTTTTCCCGCGATGTCGTCGTCAGCACCGTACTCGAAGACCCAAAGCAGCTGCGCTGGGGCCAGCCTTCCTCATGTATTGTTCATACACTACGGTTCTGCGTGCGATACTTCCTTGCCCTCACGAAAAAATCACTATTTTTAGAGGCGCCCAAATGGGTGGGAGTATAGATCTGTGAATACGATTCGTTTCATACTCGACGGAGAACTGGTCGAAATCGACAACATCGATCCGACCCGGACGGTATTGCAGTACCTGCGCGAGGATGTCCGACGCGTTGGTAGCAAAGAAGGTTGTGCCGAGGGTGATTGCGGGGCCTGTACGGTTGTCATCGGCGAAGCAATAGAGCAGCGCATCCGTTTTCGAGCAGTGAATGCCTGTATTCAATTTATGCCGACGCTGGATGGAAAAATACTTTTTACGGTCGAATCGCTAAAATCCAGACAGGGTGAATTACATCCGGTGCAGCAAAGCATGGTCGATTATCATGGTTCGCAGTGCGGATTTTGTACACCTGGATTCATCATGTCGATGTTTGCATTGTATAAAAATGATGCCAACCCTGATCGTAAAGCTATCGACGATGCACTTTCTGGAAATTTATGCCGTTGTACCGGTTATCGCTCGATCATAGAAGCAAGCATGCATATGTCTGACTATGCGCTACCGGTTGACGTCGATCCAATAGTGTTCGATCCGGCTAAAGAAAATGCAAAAGGGCCATCTGAAGCCGAAAAATCGATGCTAAAGCAATTGCAGTCATTGCAAAGAAATCAGGGATTGCAGCTTGAA
>CAXMRQ010000113.1:0-5483 GCA_964196115.1 uncultured Gammaproteobacteria bacterium | reverse complement strand
ACGGCGCTCGATATCGCGCATGTCCTGCAAAGTGTGGCCGAGGTTATACACGCCGCGTTGACTGAACATGACGTTGTAGTTCAGATCCTGGCTGAGGCCTTCCCATAGCTTCATCGATTTTTCGTACAGGTGTGCCGATTCATCCCACAGATAATTGGATCGCACAATGGTGGTGTTGCGGCCAGTGTTACCGCCGCCGATCCAGCCCTTTTCAAGTACAGCTATATTTTTGATGCCATGATCTTTGGCGAGATAATAAGCCGTAGCAAGGCCATGTCCGCCACCGCCGACAATAATCACATCGTATTGCTTTTTGGGCTCAGGGCTACGCCAGGCCTGTTCCCAGTTCTGGTGATAACTCAACGCGTTTCGCGCGAGTGAAAATATAGAATATTTACTCATATCTACCTGTTAACCACAAATGCCGGAGGACCGAGATAACAACTAACACTCTGCCCACAATAATTTAGGAGGGCTAGGAGTCTGTCGGACTTAGGTAATTGTAGCGAGGGAAAGTCATTTTGAGTCAGATTTTTCTATCGATTGAGGCAAATAGTCATTCATATTTAACGAAATGGATAGGAAAATCTGGCCAAAATGGCTTTTCCGCAGTAGATTTATCCTAAGTCCGACAGGCTCCTAGCATATCAAGTCAGTTCACAGTGCGTAAAGCAATGTCGGCGGCCATTTGCAACACTAGTCGACTATTGATAAACCAGTGCCGCATTTAGCACTATTTAAAGGTCGCATGGCATAATGTATGGGTCGTAGGTAAGACAATGAAGTTCGGCAAGCTCTGTTCGAATAACCCGGTGATCAGTCGCCCCCGATAATCGGTAAGATTTTACCGACCCAAACTTCGGCGCAGCAGACAGATTACGTCAATAAAAACCTGAGGAGGATTTATGACAATTGACAGCAACTCGACCGAATATGAAGTCGGTCAGGATAATATCACGCCGTTCGGGCTTGATATCCATAACCCGGTATTCCTAATTTCGGGACTATCGATTATTGCATTTGTATTAGTGACATTAATGTTTCAGGAAGGATCAGCCGCATTCTTCGTATGGTTACGACCCGCAATTACCAGCACTTTCGACTGGTTCTTTCTTTCCGCCGGCAATATCTTTGTGATATTCGCACTAGTGGTTTGCGTGTCTCCGCTCGGCCGGGTACGGCTCGGTGGGCAGGATGCAACGCCCGACTATACTTATTTAGGCTGGTTTTCAATGCTATTCGCCGCCGGCATGGGCATAGGCCTGATGTTTTTCGGTGTCTCCGAACCAATGTCACATTTCGGCTCGTCGATGGGTGGTATTGCGATGGGAGAGAACGGCATTCGTACAGACTGGGCTCCTCTCGGAGCCGCTGTAGGTGATGTTGGAGCAGCCAGGGATCTCGCCATGGCCGCTACCATCTATCACTGGGGTTTACACCCCTGGTCGATGTACGCCGTGGTTGCGCTGGCATTGGCATTCTTTTCCTTTAACCACAACCTGCCACTTACCCTGCGTTCTGCTTTTTACCCATTGCTGGGTGAAAGAGTCTGGGGCTGGTCCGGGCATATTATCGATACCATCGCGGTATTCGCCACTTTGTTCGGCCTGGCAACCTCTTTAGGCTTTGGTACCCAGCAGGCATTAGCTGGATTTCACTTCCTGTATGACTGGGGAACCGGTGGTGTAGCGGTCGTATTATTGATCACCTTTATCACTTGTCTCGCCATTATATCGGTGGTACGCGGGCTAGATGGTGGCGTTAAGGTACTATCTGAGATAAATATGGGACTGGCTCTACTGTTATTGCTATTCATATTGTTGGTAGGCCCAACCGGAGATATTTTATCTACCCTGGGTTCCGGCGCGGTTGCCTATGTAGCAGAGTTTATTCCACTGTCGATGCCGTTCGGACGCGAAGACGCTAACTTTTCTCAGGGCTGGACTTCATTCTACTGGGCATGGTGGATTTCCTGGTCACCATTCGTCGGCATGTTTATCGCCCGGGTTTCGCGTGGACGTAGTGTTCGCGAATTCCTGATCTGTGTCATTCTGGTGCCAACCGTGCTTTGTGTATTATGGATGGCAACCTTTGGTGGTACCGCACTGAGCCAGGTGATTGCCGATGCCAGTGCTCCAGTAGGGGCTGCAGCGCAGGAAATCAAGCTGTTTCACATGCTAAGCGGATTTCCGATGACGGGATTACTGTCGCTTGTTGGCATTGTTCTGGTACTGGTATTTTTCGTTACCTCGTCCGACTCTGGATCTCTGGTTATCGATACTATTACTGCCGGCGGAAAAATCGATGCACCAGTTTCGCAGCGAGTTTTCTGGTGTAGCTTCGAAGGTCTAGTTGCTGCAGTATTGCTGTTAGTGGGTGGATCGGAAGCACTTGGCGCATTGCAAGCCATGGCTGTTTCTACCGGCCTGCCATTTACCGTGGTGCTGCTGGCGATGTGCGTGAGCCTGTGGATGGGGCTTAGCAAGGCCAGTAAGGAAATCGCTTAATCAGAGCTTCGCTGGCTTTTTTCTATCACTGAACCCCGCTTTATAAGCGGGGTTTTTTTCCAATCTGATCTAATATTCGCTCTACCAGTTCAAAACTGGCGACCAACTGTTATCGATGCTCTGAGTCTTCGCTTTGCTTTGATGGATCGAGTTGCAGTGGCAGCCGATCAAGGTTTAGACTGGGGCTTCTAAAACACCCAACAACCAAAACAATAAGAGGACAACATGGAAATCGAAACTAAAGCGGTTCATTCCGGTTACAGCCCGGACCCAACTACTAAAGCTGTTGCAGTACCCATTTATCAAACCACATCATTTGCTTTCGACAATACCCAACACGGCGCCGATTTATTCGATTTAAAGGTACTGGGTAATATCTACTCGCGCATCATGAATCCCACCAACGACGTGCTCGAACAACGCGTCGCAGACATGGAAGGGGGAGTAGCGGCACTGGGCCTGGCTTCAGGTCAGGCAGCGACTACCTACTCGATACAGACCATCACTGAAGCTGGCGATAATATAATCGCCATGTCGACACTATACGGTGGCACTTATAACCTGTTTGCCCATACCCTGCCGCAGATGGGCATAGAGACACGTTTCATCGATCCCGAAAATCTGGACGCTATGGCCGCGCAAATCGATGATAAAACCAAGGCAGTGTATTGCGAATCCATCGGCAACCCCGCAGGCAATGTTATCGATATCGAAAAAGTCGCAGAAATTGCGCACGCGCATGGTATTCCACTAATCGTCGACAATACCGTCGCAACCCCCTACCTGTGCCGTCCTATCGAGTGGGGCGCCGATATCGTAGTGCATTCGTTAACCAAATACATTGGCGGGCACGGCACCATCATCGGCGGTATTATCGTCGACTCAAACAATTTCGACTGGGTCGCGAATAAGGATCGCTTCAAGCGCCTCAACGAACCCGACGTTTCCTATCATGGCGTGGTATTTACCGAAACCGGCCTGCCACCTTATATTTTGCGAGCTCGCGTAGTACCGTTACGCAATATGGGTGCTGCACTGGCGCCGATGAATACTTTTCTCGCACTACAGGGAATCGAAACCCTGCCATTGCGTATGGATCGTATCTGCGAAAATACCCTGACGGTTGCCAAACATCTTGAAAGTCATCCTAAGGTCGAGTGGGTTCGATATGCCGGGCTCGACAATAGCCCCCACAAGGCCTTATTAAACAAATACATGGGTGGCCGCGGCTCCGGTATTCTTAGTTTTGGCATTAAGGGTGGTCTTGAAGCAGGCACGAAATTTATCGACGCTTTACAATTGATCACTCGCCTGGTCAACATCGGTGACGCCAAATCGCTGGCCTGTCATCCAGCTTCGACCACGCATCGCCAACTGGATGGCGACGAACTCGCCGCATCGGGCGTTTCGGCTGATTTGGTACGCCTGTCTATCGGCATCGAAAATGTAAATGACATTATCGCCGATATCGACCAGGCCCTTGACACTTAGTAGTAGATTAAAATTTAGGGCACAAAAAACCCCGCCGTATTAACTTACGGCGGGGTTTTTATGTCTGACCCTGCTTGCGAGGAAAAATCATTGTATGGGTAAATTTATTCGACCTGCCTGATCTAACATTGGCCGAATAAATTCGGCCCTACAACGCTGCTTCGAGCTCGGGTATAGCTTCGAATAGATCAGCTACCAGGCCATAGTCGGCGACCTGGAAGATCGGCGCTTCGCTATCATTATTGATCGCAACGATGACTTTGCTTTCCTTCATACCTGCCAGATGCTGAATTGCGCCGGATATACCGACTGCAATATACAGGTCAGGAGCGATTACCTTACCGGTTTGACCGACCTGATATTCGTTAGGGACGAAACCTGAATCAACTGCTGCGCGTGATGCGCCCACGGCGGCTCCGAGTTTATCCGCCACCGCCTGCAACATAGCGAAATTTTCACCATTTTGCATGCCACGACCGCCAGAAACGACGATTTTAGCGGAAGTGAGATCGACGCGATCGTTAGACGAAACTGCCTGCGAAATCCAGCTTGAAAGACCCGTGTCGGCGCCGCCACTAATGGCTTCGATTGTGGCCGAACCGCCACTTTCAGCGGCTGCTTCGAAACTGATAACACGAACCGTAATCATCTTGATCGAGTCGGAAGACTGTACAGTCGCCAGCGCGTTACCGGCGTAAACCGGCCGCACAAAAGTATCAGCTGATTTAACTTCGACGATTTCAGAGATTTGCGCCATGTCGAGTAACGCGGCGGCTCGCGGCAACACATTCTTGCCAAAAGTAGTCGCTGCGGTCAGTACATGGCTGTAACCCTTCGCATTTTCTACGATTAAAGTAGCCAGGTTTTCAGCCTGGTGATGCGCAAACATCGCATTATCGGCAACTTTAACCGTGGAAATACCGGCGATCTGAGCTGCGGCTTCGGCCACTGCCTGACAGTTTTCGCCTGCAACCAGAAGATCGATATCACCACCGATTTTCTGCGCTGCGGTAACAGTATGCAGGGTTGCGGCGGCAACTTCATTATTGTCGTGTTCAACTATTACTAGATTACTCATGACTAAATCACCTTCGCTTCGTTGCGCAATTTGTCCACCAGTTCGGCGACACTGTTGACGATAACACCAGCGGCGCGTCCTTCGGGCTCGATTACTTCGAGGGTAGTCAACCGGTTGGCCGTATCGAGGCCGAGGCTATCGAGTTCGATTTTATCCATCGGCTTGCGCTTGGCTTTCATGACGTCGGGTAATTTAACATAGCGCGGCTCATTAAGACGTAAATCGACACTAACCACTGCAGGCATTTTAACGCTAATGATTTCGAGTCCGGCGTCCACTTCACGAGTCGTCGTGGCCGTATCGCCATCGATTTTGAATCCTGAGATAAAGGTGCTTTGCGACCATCCGAGCAGGGCCGAGAGCATTTGCGCGGTCTGGTTAGAATCATCGTCAATCGCCTGCTTACC
>CAXMRQ010000112.1:0-23623 GCA_964196115.1 uncultured Gammaproteobacteria bacterium | reverse complement strand
TCTATATACTCTCACTAGCTCTGGCGATGAAAATGCAGTGACAGATTGCTATGGAACCCATCAACCTTTTAAATTTCTCCGCAATTATGAAATAATCCTGACACAAAAATACGGTATCGGATAGTGCTCTTTCAATATTATGATTACGGATTCAGCGTCCCTGTGGTGTTTCGCAGCAAGGCGCAGTGTGAAGGCAATGGCCATTCCCTTGTCGATCACTGCAACGCAGCTGCGGGACACCACAGGGACGCCCTTCGGGTTAGCTTGTCAACGCCCACGAACTGCGTTGTGTCTCTTGACAAGGGAATGGCCATTGCCTGCGAAACACGCCTTGCCGTGAACGTTGGCAAACTAACTGAACTCGCAATTATAATTTTGAAAGAGCACTAAATGAAAATTAAAATACTCGCCACCGGTGGCACCTTCGATAAAATTTACTACGACGCTAAGAGTGATTTTCACATTGGCGAACCGATGGCGACGCCAATTCTCGAAGAAGCGAATGTAACTTTCGAATTCGAAGTGGAATCGATCCTCAAAAAGGACAGCCTTGATATTGACGATGATGACCGCGAAACAATCCGTTTAAAAGTCGAGCAGGATTCCTGTGATCGAATTATTATCACACATGGCACCGACGCGATGATCAAAACCGCAATGTGTTTGCTGGATATTAACAATAAAACCATTGTCATTACCGGCGCGATGCAACCCGCACGCATGCGATTTAGCGATTCCGCCTACAATATCGGCGTAGCCACCACTGCGGTCCAGTTACTCGAACCCGGGGTTTATGTGGCGATGAACGGGCAGATACTAGATCCCCGGTCGACCACCAAGAATGTCGAAAAAAGTCGTTTCGAAACTTCGAGCTGAGCGTATACGATGGAAACTTATCAAACCGGCGTCCTGCAACCTGTACCCCAGCAGGCAGTTTACCTAACCTGTGATTTGCTGCGCGAAACCAGTTTGCTGCAGGCGATCGAGGTTCTTCAAAATATCAACCTTGCGAGTGACGTGGTCGGTATCGGCCAGTCCTTGCTGGATCGCTTCAATCAATCTGTCCCCGGCCTTGTAAGCATGCCACTATTCGCTTCAAAACATATAAATTTGCCATCCACAGGCACAGACTTATGGTGCTGGTTACGCGGAAATGATCGCGGCGAACTATTGCATCGTTCACGCCGCATCATTCAACATCTATCGCCTGCTTTCGAGTTAATCGAAATAGTCGATTCATTTAAATATGCCGAAGGCAGAGATTTAACCGGCTACGAAGATGGTACTGAAAATCCGCAGGACCAGGCTGCGGTCGACGCCGCAATCTGTACTAGCGACGATCAGGCAATCAACGGTTCCAGTTTCGTGGCGGTGCAACAGTGGTTACACGATCTGGATGCTTTCCAGGCTTTCTCGACCGAACAACAGGATAATATAATAGGTCGGCGTCGTTCGGATAATGCAGAACTCGACGATGCACCAGAATCGGCCCATGTTAAACGAACCGCACAGGAAAGTTTCGATCCGGAAGCTTTCCTGCTACGCCGATCAATGCCCTGGAGCAAGAACCTTCAAGCTGGACTGATGTTCGTCGCATTTGGACGTTCTTTTGATGCCTTCGAGGCCCAACTTAATCGAATGACAGGAAACGAAGATGGCATAGAGGACGGATTGTTTCAATTTTCCAGCGTATTAACGGGTGCCTATTACTGGTGCCCACCATTGATACAGGGACAGCTAAATCTGGCGGCAATTAACAGGCAATCCGATTAACAACAGGAACTAACTCGAATACTGATCATCTATTACTAGCGGGTGCTTGACGCCTAACCGATAAAACATTACAACATTAGATTGCTGTACCAGATGTGTCCCATAATCCAGTCATGAATTTACGCTCTATTCTAAAATTTTTATTACCAGTGATCATAATCGCGGTCGCGGTTGGTGTGTTTCAGCACCTAAAGGCCAGCAAGCCGGAGCGACAGAAACCGGAATTAAAGGAAAAAGTCTGGCAGGTTAAGGTTATTTCCGCGCTAAAGCAGAATTTATCACCTAGTCTCGGGCTTTACGGGCGCGTCGAATCTCCGGAGCTATTGCAGGCTGCGGCTCCGGGAGCTGGCATTGTCAGCCAGGCATTGGTGCAAAGCGGCAGTCACGTGAGCCCCGGCCAATTGCTGGTAAAATTAGACATCCGCGATTTCGAAACCACACGAATACAGGCCGAATCGGAATTGCAGGATATCGAGAATCAAATCAGTGAATTAAAGATTCGTCATCAGTCAAACCAGAATGCATTAAAAACCGAACGCCAGTTACTGCAACTGGCCGAAGACGAAGTAGAACGCCTGCGCAAGCTTAAAGAACAAAATTTAAGCGCAGATACCGTCCTCAACGTAGCGCGTAGTGCATTGGGTCGCCAACAGTTGTCAGTTTATTCGCGCGAGTATGAAGTCGAAAGTTATCCGGTTCAGCTCAGCAAACTGCAGGCCAGACTCAATCAAAATCGAGCAAAACTCGAAGAAGCCCGGCTCATGATCGAACGTAGCGAGGTATTCGCACCTTTCGATGCCGTTATCAGCTCGGCACCCGTTTCCGTAGGGGACCGTGTCGCAACCGGCGAAATCCTGGTAACGCTTTACCCGATCAATAGTCTCGAGATCCGCGCCCATATACCCGCTCGATATATCGCAGGCATACAGAAATCTATGTCAAGCGGCGTGACCCAGTTGGCCAGTATTAACCTGCCAGGTACCAATCTACCACTCGAACTGGTTCGGCTCGCCGGTGAAGCCGAGCCTTCGGGTGTCGATGCTTTTTTTAGGGCCGGTCAGTCGAGTAGCCAACTACGCCTGGGAGACCTGTTACCCCTGGGCTTCAGCCTGCCCCCAGAAAATGACGTGATTGCGGTTCCCTATCAGGCTATCTACGGAAATTCGAGACTCTATTTACTTCAGGAAAATCGACTGCAAGGCGTAGATGTCGAGTCGATTGGTCAATATAGCGATGAAAATGGTAACGCATTGTTGTTGGTTAAAAGCGCAAAAATAAAAGCGGACGACGAAATTGTAATCACTCATTTACCCAACGCGGTGAGCGGACTCAAAGTCAGGATCGGAGCTGATGACACATCGCAATGATATAATAGGATTGTTCGCCAAACACCGGGTGGCAGCAAACCTGTTGATGGTGATGATGATTCTATCCGGTATTATCGCGCTTAATAAACTCAACGTTCAATTTTTTCCCAATTTTGACCTCGATACCATTGCGGTATCTACGCGCTGGAGTGGCGCTAGCGCTGAAGACATCGAAACCGGTATCACCATACCGCTGGAACAACGCCTGCGCAGCGTAGACCAGCTTAAGGAAATGAGTTCCTCCTCGGCACCCGGCGTTTCGGGTATTGCACTACAGTTTCACGAAGGCACCAACATGGTGCTGGCACTCGACAACGTTAAAAAACAGGTCGACGACTTCACCAGTCTGCCCGAAGAAGTCGATAAGGTAAAAGTTACTCGGAGCATACGCTACGAACCGGTAGCCCGATTATTAATTAGCGGCCCGGGAAATCTACAGGAATTACGCGTTATTGCCCGCCAGTTCGAACGTGATTTACTGTCGCGCGGAATAGACAAGGTCGAAATCAATGGCTTGCCACAGGATACCCTGTTGATCTCGGTCGCTGCGGAACAAATGCGGCGCCTGGGCATGGGGCTCGACGATCTCGCTCGTCGCATCAACAACGCGAGTCAGGATTTGCCTGCCGGATTAATGGGTGAAGATGATGGTACGCGAGAAATTCGCAGCAAAAATCAACGTCGGTCACCACTCCAGTTTGAAGGTCTGAGTGTTATTAGCGAAAAAGACAAACGCATCAACCTGGGCGATATCGCTACCATCGAGCGCAAGACCAAATCGGATACGCCGTCGATTACCGTGGGTGAAAACAATGCCGTGGTGTTGGTGCTGCGTCGTAGCGAGACTGGCGACTCACTCGAATCGGCTGAAATTTTACAAAAATGGCTGGACGAGACGCTTCCCACGCTGCCGCCAACGGTAAAGGTTGAGGTATTCAACGCAAACTGGGAATTAATCAAAGACCGGATTTTACTGTTATTAAAAAATGGCGCCGGTGGCCTCGTCCTGGTATTGCTAATCCTGTATTTGTTTTTATCGACACGCGTCGCCTTCTGGGTTGCAGTCGGCATCCCGGTTTCATTTATGGCGACGCTCGCGGTGCTGTATCTGGTTGGTGGCAGTATCAATATGATTAGCCTGTTCGCGCTGATTATGGCGCTCGGCATTATCGTCGACGATGCTATTGTCGTCGGTGAAGATGCACAGGCACACTATGACATGGGCGAAGACCCCTTAATGGCCTCCGAGGGCGGTGCACGACGTATGTTCGCACCGGTCATGGCCTCGTCCCTGACCACGATCGCCGCTTTCCTGCCATTAATGCTAATAGGCGGGCATATGGGCAATATCATGATTGCGATTCCGATAGTGATTGTCTGCGTGATTATCGCTTCGCTGGTGGAGGGTTTTTTGATATTGCCTGGACATTTACGACATGCGTTTGTCAATGAACACCATAAACCACCATCACGGTCACGAGCTTTCCTGATTAATCGTTTCGAAGCGTTTCGTGATCGTTTATTTAGACCTCTGGTTCATTACGCCATCGAATTTCGCTGGGCCACAATAGCAACGGCAATCGCCTTTCTGATATTCGCGGTCGGTCTATTTGTCGGTGGAAAAACCAGCTGGCAGTTTTTCCCGTCACCCGAATCGACCACCCTCTACGCCAACGTCCGATTTGTGGCCGGCACTTCCGGGGATATTGTCGATAGATTTCTAAAGCAGACAGAACAGGAACTTCAAAATACTATCGCCGACTATGACGAAAAAATCGTATCAACTTATTACACCATGCATGCATCAAGCTCTGGCAGAGGGCGCGCTATTGAAGGTCAACGCAACGGTTCAATCTACGTCGAGTTAGTCGGTTCCGATAAACGCAAGACAGAAAACACTGAATTTATCGAAAACTGGCGGGGACGCATCGTGCTTCCCGCAGGCATTGATAGCTTTAAGATATCGTCGCGTAGAATTGGCCCTTCGCGGCGTGATTTAAATATCCGCCTGACCGGGTCCTCACCTCAAAAGTTAAAAAATGCGGCGCTCGACCTGGCCGAGGCACTTTCAGGGATTCCCGGTGTGAGTGCCGTAGACGACGATTTACCCTATGGTCGCGAGCAATTAATCTATTCACTGAACCCGGCGGGAGAGGCACTAGGATTATCCATCAATAATATTGGCCGACAACTGCGCGCGGCATACGATGGCATTATTTTACAACGATTCCAACAGGGTGCCGATGAAATTGAGGTGCGCCTGCAATTACCCGAAGACGAGCAACGCAGTCTCACCAGCCTGTACCAGCTACCCATCAAACTACCGAGTGGCGAATTTGTACCGCTTGAAAGCGTCGCGGCCTGGTCGTCCAATCAGGGTTTTGAAGCACTACGCCATTTCAACGGCAACCTGTCGGTCGACGTTACCGCCGACGTCAACTCTGCGGTTAACAACACTGCCGAAATCGTCAGTGATCTGCTGCTCTCAACTCTGCCTGAGCTTTCCAGTCGCCACGGCATTCATTATAGCGTCGAAGGTCGCTCGGCGAGTCAGCGTGAAACTTTCTCCGACATGAAAACTGGCGCACTGATCGCGCTGTTGTTGATGTATCTGGTACTAGCCTGGGTATTTTCATCCTATGGCTGGCCCATTCTGGTGATGTTGACCATTCCACTCGGGCTAACCGGTGCGGTCCTCGGTCACTGGATCATGGATATGAACATGACGATATTATCGATGTTCGGCTTCTTCGGTCTGTCGGGAATCGTCGTCAACGATTCGATCATCCTGGTTATCTTTTACCAGCAGATTCGTGACGCCGGCATGCCGATTTATCAGGCACTGGAAGAAGCCGCCTGCCAGCGTTTACGCGCGGTATTATTGACTTCATTAACTACCATCGCCGGGTTAACACCGCTATTATTTGAGACCTCCCGGCAGGCACAATTCCTCATCCCGATGGCTGTGTCCATCGCATTTGGACTCGCTTTCGCGACCATGCTGATACTTTTAGTCATTCCAGCTATGCTGTCGATATACGAAGATGTGCGAGTGTGGCTGAGCGGTCACGACGCTAAAACAATAATTGAAACCTAGGAGTCTGTCGGACTTAGGATAAATCTCGGTAACTGCTCCTGCGTCGCCTAAAGCGCCTACTGTTGGTAATCTACCACCTACATCCATGTAGGCGTACTGCGGAAAAGCCATTTTAGCCAGATTTTCCTATCCATTTCGTTGAATATGAATGACTATTCGCCTCAATCGATAGAAAAATCTGACTCAAAATGGCTTTCCCTCGACAATTGCGTCCTGCATTGTTCTACTACCGTACATCCTGTACATATCGCTACAATTACCTAAGTCCGACAGACTCCTAGACACAACAAGTAATATGGCTAAAATATTCGACTTAAAAAAAGAACAACTTAAATCAGTTGCGCTGCCAATTTGGAAAAATATTGTCGAAGCTGCAGGCGAGCAAAATTATGCCCGATTTTCTCGGGGATTCTCCAACGATTTGCAGGCAAAGCTTGATGAAGAGCACTTCAGGCAAAGTTGTGAAGATTACCCGCTGCTAACCAGTATCGAGCCTAATTTCGAAATCATCGATTCGATCCAACGCGAAAATGGCGTGACCATATTATGGCGCTTGTACAGCAGCAAACTGGCAGGAGAGTTCCTCGGTCAATTGACTTTGCAAAAGGGTGAGAAAGGTATGGAGATTAGTGGGGTATCGGTTAGCTAAAAGGCCTGCAATATGATGCGGGCAGTTAGGTACCAATACCCTGGCCTTTAACCATCGGTTCCCCCAACAGTAATCTCATCAATCTTCAAACTCGGTTGCCCAACTCCAACCGGTACCGATTGACCCTCCTTACCACAAACGCCAACCCCCTGGTCTAACGCCAGATCGTTACCGACCATCGAAATTTTACCCATTACTTCAGGACCCGAGCCTATCAAGGTAGCACCTTTGACCGGCGCTCCTATTTTTCCATTTTCGATCAGATAAGCTTCGGAGAGCGAAAACACAAATCGACCTGAGGTTATATCAACCTGGCCACCACCGAAATTGACCGCATAGAGACCTTTGTCGACCGAGGCCAGAATTTCTCCTGGGTCACTCTCACCCGCCAGCATATAGGTGTTGGTCATACGTGGCATTGGTAAATGTGCGAAAGATTCGCGTCGACCATTCGAGGTCGACCGAGTACCCATCAAACGCGCATTCATTTTGTCCTGCATATAGCCTTTGAGTATGCCATTTTCGATGAGTGTGGTGCACTCGGCTGGAACACCCTCGTCGTCGATACTAAGCGAACCGCGACGATCCTCGAGCGTGCCATCATCAACTATTGTGCATAATGGTGACGCCACCTGCTCGCCGATGCGATTACTGAATGCTGACGTCCCCTTACGATTGAAGTCTCCTTCGAGGCCATGGCCTACCGCTTCGTGCAGTAATACACCAGGCCAACCGGGACCCAGTACCACAGGCATGCTGCCCGCCGGGGTTGCCACTGATTCCAGATTGACTATCGCCTGTCGCACCGCATCGCGGGCAAATTCGTAGGCCAATTCGGTATCGAAAAATAAATCATAGGAGCGACGGCCGCCACCACCTGCTGATCCCTGCTCGCGCCGACCATTGTCGTGCATTAATACAGTTACATTCAATCGCACCAAAGGTCTCACATCAGTAGCCAGTGTATTATCGGTGGCAGCGATTAAAATGTGATCGATACCACCGGCCAGCGAAATAATCACCTGCTCTATACGCTCATCCAACGAGCGCGTATAGATATCCAGCTGCTTTAATAACTCAACCTTTTCATCTGCACTGCGCCCATCTACCGGATTCTTAGCGGTATACAGGGATTTAAATGACTGCGTATTGAGGGTGATTTGCGACCCACCATTTTGCCCTTGATTTGCGATTGCTCGGGCATTTTTCACCGCCTGTGTAATCGCGTTCGATTGCAGATCATCACAATATGCAAAGCCGGTTTTTTCGCCCGATATGGCGCGTACTCCTACGCCTTTTTCGATATTAAAAGAGCCTTCACGAATAATGCCATCGTCCATTACCCAGGATTCCTGTTGACTGGTCTGGAAATATAGATCTCCCGCATTAATACTATTGCTATGTAAACCGTCGAGAAATTTATCGAGGTTTTCGATATTCAGCCCGGTAGGTTGCAGTATCTGGCTGGCTACAATATCCAAAGTTGATGACATAAGAAGTGTCCTTAAAGTTTTAGTTCGGCGCGATCACCGACAATAAGCGTGATTTCATTAACATCCTGACTACCCGATGCCAGCAAAATATAGTCTGACGGTATACCTAGAGAAATAAACCAGTCGTGCAACTCCGAGGCCCAAATCTCGCCGCTATCCTCACCCGGGTATCGGATTAACAGAGCAAAATTTATTCCTTTATCCCAATAATCCACTGCCGCTCGAAGGGCCTCAAACTCAGGTATCACGTCACCTGTTCGCGGGCGGGCCCACTCGTCGGCACTCAGGGTAAATATTCGCAGGCTATTAGCCACGACAGGAAAGCTCAGCGTAATGAGCAATAACAACAAATACAATCTATTTATCATTAGGTTCTCTCTTTGTTTGCTTGTCTTTTTCGACAATAACTTTCTCAACCAGATCTAACTTTGGGTTTCCCCAGGGGCCGGTTACCCGGTATTCTATTTCGACAGATTTATCGATCGATTTCTTGAACAAATTTTGTAGTAATAACAAACCCCAACCTACCGAAGTACCCGACAACAACCCCCCAAGAACAGGTAGCGCATGTCTAATGTTTGGAGTGACTAATAAGGTCTGGTCATAGTTACGCTCACGTAGACCGATTTTTCCGGAAATTTTAACATCTGCCGAGACTCCATCCATTTTCGTATCACTGGTATACAGGTTTTCACCTTTGATTTGATAAGTGCCCGAAATTTTATCAAAATTCATACCTTTAAACAGTACATCCGAAAAGTCGAGTGCCAGACGTCTGGGCAAGGCACTGACGCTAAGTAAGCCCACAAACCGCCCCGTACCCGGTTCTACATCTTTAAGAATGCCATCAGTTATTTCAAGCCTGGCATTCCCTGCTAAACTCTCCCAGTCTAAATGCAATAATTCCCCTGACCATTTAATTTTTCCATCCATGTTGATAGTTCCGTTGTGCATGGTATTGCCAAAACCGAGGGCTGCTAGAGTTTGACCCAACTCTTTACCAGTAACTGACAGGTTTAAGTTGGTACGGTGTTGGTTTATCTCGGGCAAATACTGCCAGTTGGCGTTTGCCGTCAGCAACACCTTATCACGCCGAAATGCCAGTGTATCAAGCTTCAGTTGATTATCTCCTACACTCGTATCAACCAGAAAATCGGTCACCAGATAATCTCCGTAGGACATCACTTTACTGAGTAATCGCAGATTGAAGAAGTTTTGCGGCAGCATTCCGGTCGGCTTCGATTCGGCTTCGCTGCTTTGAATTTTAAGATATTCGAGATCGACAACAATGGGGTTTTGCGGAGATTGTTTTGACGGCAAGCTAAAGTTGCCTTTCAATAAGGAAGATTCAATAGTACCGGTAAAACCATCTGCCGTTCGAATCATCACCAAATTGGTGTCAGTAAATACACGACCATGGAATGAGGTCGTCTTTATATCCACATCAATTGTATCAACCAGGTTTATACCGTTACCTGAACTGGAATCATTGGAATTACCATGGCTCTGGTAATACTGAATCAATTCATCTAGCGGTAAATTCTCTAGCGACCCATAAACCTTGACACCCTCTGAAGATAATGGCCGCACAGGAGTTGATAGTCCAAATCCAAGTCCAAGCACCTCTAAGCCGTAGGTTCGATCGGCGTCCAGCTTCAATTTCCCTTTCGCCTTTATGTCTGATCCGTAGTTCACCTCAAAGTTTATCGAGTCATTTTGGAATATTGAAACTTCCGTTATCGCCTGTCGGCGAGCGCTAGCTGGTTTTTCAAATGGCCCCGGGAATACGACGGCAGTATTCTCAAGCCTACTTTTAGCATTGATTTTGACTATTGGTTTAGCACTGTCTGACCTGGTATTTGCGATACTTACCCGGACCTCCCATGGACTGCTCCCGGAAATCCCGCGTGTCAAATAGTCTGGTAATAGATTAAGCAAGTTTTGAGAATCGATGCGACCGGTGGCGCTTATGACAGTTTCATTTTTCTTTTGATCGGTACCCACATCGACTATCACAGGATCCTGGTAATAAAGTGCCTTAATACCTTTCGCCGTTATGCTTTTCTCTGTAACTCTCAGCTCACCATCTATATGCGAGAATTCCAGTCCCCAGTCGGTTGCTTTAACCGCTGCATCGCTAAATTTTATATTTACATCAACCTTAGCTACCTTCTTTTTAACCCCTACGGGTACAGAAATGGCAATATTTGCGAGCACGGAACCTTCAGCCTCAGTGAATTTTTTTACTACTGAACTATATTTCTTTCCCACCGGGGTGGCTATCCAGGTCTGTAAAGCGGTGTTCGTCAATGTGTTGGTGGTAACACTTACTTCAACCTGAGTATGTTTGAAGTCTGCTATTGTAATTTTGGCGCTGGCATCATCAATTGAATCGAAAGCGACCTTGTCGAGGTCTACTTCCATACCCATATTGTGAAACTGCACACGCCCGCTGCCATTGCGCGCCGAAGCCCAGTTTGAGTCAAACATAACTTCGCTATTATCAGTCGCAAAATCGACCATCATTTCTCCCGACCGGTTTTGCGCAAGGGACTGGATATTTTGAAGGCGACCGTGGTATAACAAATTCCCATCAGATACATCGGCTGCTTTAATGGCAGCATCCAGCCAGTTAACCACTTTTTTCGGCATAATTTTTACCGGCAAGTACTTTGCTGTGCTACCTCCGTCCCCATCTTCGAAATTTGCGCGTAGATAAAGAAAAGGTTTTTCAGTCTTATCCGCTTGCAGCCACAATCGTCCAAACGCTTTAACATCGCTATTCACCGCTTCGAATACGGGTACAGAGAGTAATAAACCGCTCTCGTTTAAACTGACATCAGCCCTCAGTTTGAAGCGGTCAATTTCCAAAGGCGCTCGAAATAGACCGGCAAAATCCAGTGACACCTGGCTACCACCCAGATTGAGTCCAGCATTCTGATTACCGAAAACTAAATCCCCCTCAAATCGGTTCACACCCGGGATGCCATTAACCGGTTGGTTGGAGAGGTTCTCCGCCTCGGCCATGAGCTGCGTTTTTTTAATATTATGCGGATCAAGGCTAAACCAGACGTTTTTGAGCTGCCCGCGTAACTCGCTTCTTTTTAAACTATCGGCGATCTCGGCTGGTAATAATCGCTCATCAAGCGCCTGTAAATTGTATAACTCAAACTCATCTACCCAACCTTCTACAGTCTTCGCTCGCCCGGCGTTCATTGTTACTCTTAACTCTGATTCAAACCCACGTAAGGGAAGAAAATTGATAGACAGACTCTCGACATGGCTACTAATATTCCATTGCTGCTCGGCCTGATGAACGCTGATTCGACTAGCCAAAGTAAACGGCAGCAACTCGCCCCCTTCCTCAGTCTGGAACAAGCCCTGATTGATAGAGATATTCCCGTTAACTGCGAGGATTTTGCGATTGAGAAAATTAATCCAGATTTCGCCACCAAGCTTGGCCTGAGCTACCCTGCCTAGATTGATGCCGAACAATGACGCCAAACGATCGAGTTCGAGACGATCAGATTTTAAATAAGCAACACTATTTTCCTCGCCGATTATCGATTTAATCGCGAGTTTATTGCCAAGCACATCTGGCAGGTTTGCATTCAATTGTAAATAGTAAGCAGCTTCACGGTGCTGTGCGTCAATCTCGATATTATCAAGCTGATATTTTTCACCACTACTTTGATCAAATACAATCAGTTGATTTACTTCGAGATGAAGATAATGCGGAATTTGGGCGATTAATTGCTCGACAGTAGGTTCTGACTCTTCCTGATTGAGTCCGCCCAGACGAAATTCGTTAAGCCACCATTGTTGTGAGTCATCTTTTCTCAGGCTCAGTTTGCTAACAGTGCCCGAAATTTCAGCCACTACAGCTGACTTGATAAGCAGACTTTTCCAGAGATCAAGTTCGACTGACATATTGCTGATAGCAGTCGTCTTATTGCGATCAGGTAGTGTAATCGAAGCATCACTTAATCTTAATATAGGATTGAGATGGTTCCAGCCCCCTTGAATACCTGAAAATTTAAGACCCGGGGCAACATCTCTGGCTAACCATCCTTCGATTTCAGCTTTGAAAAATTCGATGTTACTAAGGCCCAGGCGCAAGCCAACAACAATCAATACCAGCAAAATGATTGTTAACGACAGTAATCTGGTAATAAATCGACTTAGCTTATCCATTTGGTATTAATATTACCTGCTGACCTAAACAGGCACTACATCGTAGGTTTCTTGTGAAAAGTGGCTCTCAACCTGTAGTTTGACCGGTATTTTGATAAAGGATTCCAGTTCCGCGAGACTGGCGGCTTCTTCGTCTAAAAAACGATCAATCACTTCCTGGTTGGCCATCACCAGAAATTGCTGTGCTTCATCATAAATACGGGCTTCACTTAATATTTCTCGCAAGATTTCATAACAAACGGTTCCGGTTGTTTTATGCGATCCTCGTCCATGACAGGTTCGACAGGTTTCGCATAACACGTGTTCCAGGCTTTCGCGGGTACGCTTTCGGGTCATTTCAACCAGACCCAGAGGGGATACTTCGCACACTTGAGTTTTCGCGTGGTCTTTCTCGAGGTGTTTTTCTAATGCTTTCTGTACCTGTCGCTTATGCTCCTCGCGCTCCATGTCGATGTAGTCAATAATAATAATACCGCCCAAATTGCGCAGCCGTAGCTGACGGGCGATAGCCTGTGAGGCTTCCATATTGGTCTTGAATATCGTCTCTTCGAGGTTTTGATGGCCGACAAAAGCACCGGTATTAATATCGATAGTAGTCATCGCCTCGGTTTGATCGATTATCAAATAACCACCCGATTTCAGACTTACCTGTCGCGACAGGGCGCGCAGAATTTCTTCGTCAATATTGTGCAGATTGAATAGCGGACGCTCTCCTGGATAGTGCTCAATTTTTGCCGGGAGATCGGGAATATAACGCTGCGCAAACTCGGTCATTTTTTGATAGGTTTCTCTTGAATCCACCCATACAACATCGGTTTTCCTGCCCACCATATCGCGTAGCGTCCGAATCGACAGCGGTAAATCCTCGTGAACTATACTGCCCGGTTTCAGCTCTCGTGAGGATTCAACCAGGGAATCCCACAGCTTACGCAAAAAATTAATATCCCGACGCAATTCCTCTTCTTCAACACCCTCAGCCGCGGTACGTACGATACAGCCCTCGACATCGTTTTCGACCAGAATTTCGGCGAGCAAACTGCGTAGTCGTTCGCGTTCGTCTTCATTCTCGATTTTTACCGAAATTCCTATCATCGACGAATTCGGCATATACACCAGATAGCGCGATGGCACCGAGATACTAGTTGTCAGTCGGGCACCTTTGGTGCCTATAGGATCTTTTACCACCTGCACTAACAAAGTCTGGCCTTCGTGGAGTAACTCACCGATCACCGGGCGTTGCGTGACTTCCTCGGAATCAGTATCTGCTTTGTCAGTATTTATGTCGGAGACGTGCAAAAAACCCGCTTTTACAAGACCTATATCGACAAACGCGGCCTCCATACCAGGCAGTACGCGATTGACCTTGCCTTTATAAATATTACCGACGATGCCACGACGCCCCTGTCTCTCAATATTGACTTCCTGTAACGCACCATTTTCAACAATGGCAACGCGGGTCTCCTGAGGAGTAATATTAACGAGGATTTCTTCGCTGATTGTCATAATTTTAACACTGCTATGCCGACCTGCTTCAGAAGCTCGGCAGTTTCAAATAAGGGTAGACCCATCACTGAGGAATAGCTACCTTCGAGGTGATCAATAAAAACCGCCGCCTGGCCCTGAATTGCGTAGGCCCCGGCTTTGTCGAGCGGTTCATCACTGGCGCAGTAAGCGGCAATTTCGGCTGCATCCAACTGACGGAAACTAACCCTGTTTGTCGAAACTTTAAGTCTGGTTTCGTCCTCGAAATTCAATGCCACTGCGCTCAGCACCTGATGCTGCCGCCCTGATAATTTTGCCAATATTTCCTGGCAATGGGTCTGATCATCCGGTTTACCGAGAATTTTACCATCAATAGTAATAATAGTATCCGCGGCAATTATGGGCGCGTTCCCAGGTAGTCGTTTTTTACCGGCAAGCGCCTTGGTTTCGGCCATTCGGCAGACATATTGCTCGGCAGATTCCGCTGCTTTTATTGACTCGTCAATATTGACTCGGAGAACCTCGAATTGAATGCCAATCTGCTTCAGCAAATGCGCTCGACGAGGAGAACTGGAGGCGAGATAAATCATTATTGAATGATAACCTGAAACCCTGAATTAAGCCTGAATAGCGGGTGTAGTGTTGATACAACTTTATCCGCGATGATAGGGGTGGCCTTTGAATTGGCTCCAGGCACGATAAAGTTGTTCGATCAGTACGACACGTACCAGCGCATGGGGCATAGTCATGGCACTTAACGATAATGTCTGGGCGCAGGCATCTCGGCATTCCTGGCTGAGACCATCGGGGCCACCAATGATGAAGTTGACACGTGGCTGTTCGCGCATCCAGTACTCTAGCTGGCTTGACCATTCGCTGCTTGTCCATTGTTTGCCACGTTCATCGAGGGCAATACTGAAACTGTCACGCGGGATTTTTTTCATAATTTGCGATGCTTCCTGCTGCTTTAACTGCTCTACTGAGCCACCACTCTTACGTGGTGCCAATGCGATGGCGGTTAATTGTATGTTTATTTCCCGCGGCAGGCGTTTGAGATAGTCGGCGCACGCGCTTTCAACCCAGGACGGCATTTTCTGCCCGACTGCTATAATTTGAAGCTGCAAGTTACTAACCTGCCAGTTCTTCGCCCCAAAGCTTTTCGAGCTCATAAAACTGGCGCGTATCCGGCAACATGACGTGCACAATGACATCGCCAAGATCGACCAGTACCCATTCACCGACATCCTCTCCTTCGACACCGTGCGGGGGTAGACTCGCTTTTTTTGCCGCTTCAATCACCTCGTTAGCAATCGATTTAACATGCCGAGTGGATTTACCACTGGCGAAAATCATGAAATCGGTGAAGCTGGCATGCTTGCGCACATCGAGCACAACAACATTCTCGGCTTTCAAATCATCGAGCGCTCCTAAAGCGAGTTTTTTAATCGCCTCGGGTTGCAATGGTGTTGGTGATTTTTGACTAGTTTTACTCATACAGATGTTTGCTCAAGATAAATTGATATACAGCCGGCGGTAAGCACCGGTCTGCCTGATTTTGTTCTAGCAGGAGTTGTCGAACATGTGTCGAAGAACAGGGGTTTTCGTCTACTTCCAGTGGCAAGATGCAGGCCTGTGTCTGATCTCTTAGTTCCTCGACGGAAGCTACTCTGTGCTTCGTATAAATCGATTGATCTAACTCAACGCCCGGCCTCCTGCAAACCACTAGATGGGCTAATTGTAGTATTCCGTCGGGCGATTTCCAGCCTGGAAACTGATTAAATGCATCAGCACCCAAAATCAGGACTATCCTGTCATTCGGGTTTTTTTCCCTGATTAGACGCAGAGTATCGACCATATAAGATTGGCCGCCCCGATCCAGCTCCATGGTATTAAGTTTGAAACGGCTATGCCCGGCAATCGCCAGTTCAATCATTTGTACTCTATTTGCGTCACTGACCCGGGGTTTATCGCGATGAACCGGTATCGCACAGGGCAGAAAATGGATCTCATCTAATGCAAGACGCTGCTCGACCTGTTCGGCTACCTGCATATGCCCCGTATGAATCGGGTCAAAGGTACCACCAAGAATGCCGATCATCCTGGAAAACGTAGTTGGATCATTTTCAATTTCGAATATGTCCATCCCCGAAGACTATATATTTTTGTGAGGTCAGTCCTTTAAGACCTACCGGACCGCGCGCGTGCAATTTGTCGGTGCTAATGCCTATCTCTGCACCGAGACCATATTCGAACCCATCGGCAAATGCTGGAGACGCGTTAACCATTACCGAACTCGAATCCACGCGTCGCAAAAACTGTCGCGCTCGTGTGTAGTCTTCGCTGACTATAGTATCGGTATGGTGCGAACCATGGTGATTGATGTGTGAAATCGCCTGCTCCATGTCGTCTACAATTTTGATCGACAGAATGGGGGCGAGGTATTCGGTCTCCCAGTCTTCATCAACGGCGGCGCCTATCACGGCAGGATTGAATTGCCTCGTACGCGAACAACCTCGGAGCTCGACACCTTTTTCGGTAAACGCCCGAATCAAATCAGGCATTATATCTTTTGCCACCGAGTCGGCGATCAGTAGCGTTTCCATCGCATTGCAGACACCGTAACGGCGTGTTTTGGCATTTAACGCAATATCGAAGGCCTTGGACAGGTCTGCCCCATCATCAATATAGACATGGCACAATCCATCCAGATGCTTGATTACCGGAATACTAGCCTCTCTGGAAACGCGTTCAATCAACGATTTGCCGCCACGTGGAATAATGACATCGATTGATTCCTGCATATTCAGCATCAGGCCAACTGCACTGCGATCTACGGTATTGATCACCTGAACACAGGTCTGAGGTAAGCCCGTTTTTTTAAGACCTTGCTCGATGCACTGGTAAATAGCCTGATTAGATTTAATAGCTTCTTTACCACCGCGCAGAATACTCGCATTACCAGATTTCAGGCATAGGGCCGCTGCGTCGATAGTGACATTAGGCCGCGATTCATAAATGATACCGATCACTCCTAACGGCACGCGCATTTTACCCACCTGAATACCCGACGGGCGATACTCCATTTCGCTTATTTCGCCAACCGGGTCGGCGAGCGACACGACCTGTCGTAATCCCTCTATCATCGCATCGATTCGCGCGTCGGATAATAAAAGACGATCCAGCAATGCTGCATCGAGACCATCTTTTTCACCTTTTCGCATATCCTGCTGATTGTCAGATTTAATCGCCTCGCGTTGCTGGTTAATTGCTTCGGCTATATTCAGTAGGGCAGTGTTTTTAGTTTCGGGGTCGGCAAAGGCTAACACTTCCGCAGCCGCACGCGCATGGCTGCCTAATTGCGCCATGTATTGCTCAATATCAGTGCTATCTGAGCTAAATTCTTTTTTTACTGCAACACTCATCAACTAACTCGGATTAAAGATTTTATCGGTGTAATGCCGCAAAATTCACATATCAGCGATTTCATTTGCAACCAGTCCGTCTGCGGAAATTGAGCATCCTGCTGCCCCTTACCGATGCGGTCTAATGTAGCACAGCTTTGCAATAAGCGCTCAATTTGATCGGCCCCTAACCTTGATAAGGCAGCTTCGAATAATCGTTGTTTTGAGCTCCAGATTCTCAGCTCCTGCCAGAGGCGCTGACCGACCTGGCCACTTATTTGAGCCTGTTTCAGGCTGGTCAACTGCTGCAAGCTTGACTGCAAAGCCCAAAGCAATTGTGTCGTAACATAACCTTCGGCGATTAAACTGTTGAGTATTTTCAATGCCCTTTTTGTTTTACCCGCCAGGCAGGCATCAACCAGTACAAAATGATTGTAGCGAGAGCTTTGCGCAACCGACTCCTCTATCTGGTCAAAACCAGGTTCATTTTGGCCGGTAAATCGAATTGAGAGTTTTTCCAGCTCCTGATCTGCGGCAAGTAAATTACCTTCGGTACGCTCCGCCAGAAACGCAGCTGAGGTCGAATCTATACGAAGCGATTTATGCGCGGCACGTTGAATTATCCAGTCGACCAGCTGGTTGTCATAAACCGGCTTCAACTCCACAACTTTTCCAGCCTTTTGAATACTCTTGAACCAGCTTGAACTCTTACTCGCGCGATCCAGTTTCGGAATTACAAATATAAATATCGTATCCTCTTCTGGGTTCTCGCATAAAGCTTGAATGATCTTACTCCCCTGCTGACCGGGCTTTCCATTCGCGACACGGATGATGCGACATTTTTTATCCGCAAACAAAGACTGTGCGCCACTCTCGTAAAGCAATTCATCCCAGTCAAAACTGATATCGGTCGAGTGGCTCTGGATATCTTCAATCCCTGACTGTTTAAGCAAATCACGTGCACTGTCGAGCCAGTCACGTAGCAATAAGGGTTCGTCACCCGATAGCAGGTAAAGTGAGGGAGCGTTTTGATCTAGTGTTAAAAACTGCATAGAGAACTTGCGTACATATTTGAGCGGAGGTGAATTAAAGCTATTCAGGCAAAAAATAAGATTAACATGAATTGATCAAATACGACCATGAATCTCAGTTAAAAATTGAGCAAAAAAAACCCCGGACTCGAAAGTCCGGGGTTTAAAGATTACCTGCTTTATTCCATTCAGCGGCGTCCTGCGGAGCGTCCTGCCCAAAACGTAGGGTGAAATTCCTTATCCACGTATCCCTATTCACGTATCCTTTGTCTCTATCCCGCTAGACATGGCGCTATTATATTACTAAATGGTTGTAGTTGACTACCAGCGGCGAAGCATAGTGCTTGTAGTCAAATAGAGATTTAATTTGTAGGATTTATCCTACAAATTAAATAATCCAGCTTCGTTTTCCAGGATTAAATATCCCGTAACCCATCGGATGGTTCTATCTCAGCCGCACGCATTCCGCCAACAATTGCGGCGAAAATAGCCGTGCCTACGGTCAGTCCAAGCGCCCAGAAAAAATGATCTGAAATCAAATAGCACAGGGTTTGATCCAGATTCAGGCGGGGCGCAAGAATTCGATTGATCAGTTGCTCAAAAACAAGGTATACCAGAACAGCCAGTAGCCAGCCCAAAATCGCCGTATAGAATGACTGCATCACCGGAAATAAAACTATTCTGCCACTCTTAAATCCCAGCAGTCGCAATATACTGAGATCTTTTTTCTTGCGATCAACATTCGCCCAAAGGCTGGCCCCGAGTGAAAAAGCGAAACCAGCGGCACCAACGCAGGCGATAATCCAGAAAATTATCGAAAGGTTGCGGTCAATCGACTGTACTGTGGCAATTTCCGAGGCATTAGCCTTCACTCTTGCGCCCTCGCCTTCAAGTATTTTCATCAGGCTTTCAACATCGTAAATCGAGCGTGCATACAGGCGAAAAGAGGGGTAGCTGCGGGACACCTGGTTGACAGCATCACCACTCCAGCCTAGCTCAGGCACAGCTTTGCCATCTTTAAAATGTTCGGTAGCGAGTAGCAAATCAAGATACACAAAGGCAACACTGCGACTGGCGACTGACGCCGCTGCTATATCTATTACTTCGAGATTTAAATGCACACGCTCGCGTTTTCCCTTGAACTGTCGAGCCAGGCTTGCGTCGACCTGCCCCCCCTTGCCTACCTTTAGTTTTTCCGCTGCGTTCTGACTCAACACGATTTGATAAATATTTTGCGGCGTCTTCGATAAGTTTGCCAGTAACGGATCCTGCTCTGCTGTTGCCATTAGCTCGGTCGATAAAATTCTTTTAGCAGTCTTACTTTTAAGTTGAATACTGGCCGCGAGGGCGCGGGTTTTGGGAATAATAAATTCGACATCGTCACGCTGTCGGAATCGTTCGAGCCATTGCTCCTCATATCGACCGCTACCTATTGCCCTGATTTCCCGGTTGGTCGGGTTTTCCACCAATTCATTGACCATCGTACTGACGATACCAAACTTCAGCCCAAACAATATCATCATTGGAGCCAGCACCGATGCCAGCGCGAATACAAAACAACCAGACATGCGCCACTCGTGCGTATAGTCACGAAAGCTGAGGCGAAATATGTTGCCCACCTGGCTCATGTTAGACGTTAGTATTCATAAAATTGATGCTAAAACCTGCTTAATCACGAAAGATTGATTGATAAATACGGCCATCTTCTACCGGACCAGACTCCTGATGCAGGATACGCAAGTCCGTTTTATAGACATGCGCCCAGTCATGACTGGCTGTGATCAGGGTAATTTTCAGGCCCTTAATTAATTCCATCACTACCGCCATAATTTTCCGTGCAGTAATCGGATCTAGCGCGGAGGTGGGTTCGTCGGCGAGCAATATTGACGGTCGATGCGACAAAGCACGCGCGAAAGCGGCACGCTGCCTTTCCCCGGCAGATAACAGGCCCGGTAGCTTGTCCAGCTGACGGTGAATTCCAAGCACGCGGGATATAGAATTAATCGAATCATCATCCGGTAATTTGAGCAATTTTCGCGGTAGTTCAATATTCTCACGAACCGTCAGGTAAGGCAGCAAACCGCCCGACTGCAATACATATCCGATATGCTGTTTGCGAATCTGCGCCAGCTGGTTACGCTTATTTCGGCGCCACAAATTATTAATATCCAGCGACTTGCCATCGACCGGATTGATCTCGAACTGATCTGTTTCATCGGGATGCAATATCAGCGCGAGCATATCCATCAAAGTACTCTTGCCGCAGCCACTATGGCCGACTATAGCGATACTCTCACCAGCCTTAATTTCAATATTAGAAACGCACAACCTGAAACCGGTGTCTTCAATCACCCGTTGTTTAACGACATTTTTAAGCGAGTAGATAACTGTGTCCATAACTAATCAATCGTCAAGAGCGCGGTGGGAGCAGCTTAAATTTTTAATCACTGTTACTCTCAGGGTAGAAGGTCTAGTGCGACCGGGAATACCGAATTTCCATTGACCGGACCACCGCCCGGTGTCACCCACAGGTCGGTGTGATCGTGCAGGGTCTGATAGTAATTGATTTTACTGTCCAGGCGGTTCATAAACTCGATTTGCACCTTGGCTGACCACTCCTCCCAGCTTTCCAGCGTCAAATTCATCACTTCGCCGGTATAGGGTAAATCTTCGATATACTCGCGCATGTAACCCATCTCGGCCAAATTAGCCCCTGCACCCGAGGTGCTGCTAGCCACCGATGACGGATCAAGGCTAACTGTCGCAGCCAGGCTTTTCAGGTCATCTATGAAATTCTGCGGACTCAGCACCCCTTCTTCCGCCAGTTCCAGTACCTGTTGCATGACATTTTTCAAATCACTGAGTTGATCGCGCGTCAGCAACACGCGAACATCGACCGCCGAACGCTGCGGATTGATAAAATCACGGTCCACCATCCAGGCATCAAAAACCTTGGGTAAAGGCTTGCCCGATTCTTTCTGAATATAGCGCATGCGTAATGCGTTACCGAGTTTGGCAACACGATCCTGTAAATTAGATAACGGGGTTCGAGTCTGAATATTTTGTTTTTGCGCCAATGGGATAGGCGGTACGCCATTCGTGGTAGCCAGTACCTGCTGCGTAATCTGGTTCGCCAATATCTCAAGTACACTACCAAATTCGTCGACCTGCCCGAGGCTCACACCATAATAAAAGTCGCCGATACCGGGATAGAAAGATAACTGTTTATAAAGCGCTTCGGCTTTTTGATGATCCGCAACTGCCGAAGGCGTGCGTAGATGTAAAACCCAGATTGATACACCTTTGTCATAAGCCAGTTGCCGTAACGCCTGCGCATTTAAACCCGTCGCGCCGAGAGAATCGTGACCGTCGCGTGGCCCTGCATCGGTAATCAGCACGATATAACGCGCGTCGAAATTTGACCAAACTGAATCTTCGATGGCTGATTTAATACCAGCATAGGCATCTTCGCGAAAATCACGACTGGATACTGTGGCGGCACTGAGTTGGTTGACGCGGTCGAAAAACTGTTCGACATCAATACCCTGTTCAAGACTAACGTAGCGTCGTGTTAAATAGTCGAGCTCAGGCACTTGCTCGAGGTTATCGCGATAGGCGGTGAGGCCAAAACTCACCTGATTGGTAAGCCCCTGCTTCTCGATAGCAGAATAGACCTTCGCCACTGCTTCGCGTGTTCGGTCGATATAGGGGCCCATCGACGCGGTCGAATCGATGACAAAATGGATTCCACTGCGGTAACTGCGCGCAGTGGCAGCGTTCTCTTCTAAATTCGAATCCTCCACTACTTCGTCCTGTAACGGCACACTGGCGACTTCCAGCAACATTGCCTGTTCACTACCGAGGTATACATCCTCGTGCTGCATGATCGGCACCAGGTAGAAATCTTCGCGAATATCAATATGCGCATCAGGCTGGATCGCGATCACTGGAGAATCTTTGCCTGCATCGTCATTAACCACCGACTGGTACAGGCGCTGATAGGCCTCGGTATCGTAATCGTCAACCAGCTTTTGAATCGACTGTTTACTATTAAATAACATGACTCGCTGAATATCCTGAGGATCCTTGAAGGAAACAGTCAGAGCCTGATTCCAGACTATGGTTTTATCCCTTTGCATCCAGCCTGCAGTCTTACCAAAACTGTCGTGTCCAACCTTAATCCAGCCATCGCGTTGCTGATATACATACAAAACGCTAAAAGGCGTCATTTCTGTCGACTCCGCCGAATTATCAGCAGACTCATAGACCCGCGCATCGGGCGTGCTCAATACCCGTTGATACAGGTTTTTTTTACCCTCCATTACCAGGGGCTTATCGGAGGCCGCATGAAGATTAGCGGTAAAAACGAATACCAGGCTGATAGCCAGTGTTTTTATTATAATTTTCAAAGTAGTTTCCAGACTCCCAGGATTTCTATTTATTCAAAGTTCAACAGCAACTGGATCGCATCAGGATTGCCAATTTTTGATTCCGCCAGCGCCCATAGCCGCAAATTTTGGACTCGTTCGACAGCAGGCGCATGCCCCGATACCGCGGCCATTTGATACCATTTATAGGCCTGAATCACATCTGCCTGATCGAGCAGATAGTCTTGCGCACGAAAAAATGCAGGATCGGCCAATTCACCCATCTTCATCATTGCCGACAGGTAACCTTCTCTGGCACTAAAGAAATACAATAAATGGGCGTCAGCCAGGCTGCCTTCGGTTTGATAAACCGATGCCTTTTCATAGATATCACTGAGCGGATAGGGTTTATTTCCCTGACGAATTTGAGCGATATACTGCCTTGCCCGCATTCCAGGCGGGATTAACAGGCTACGTTCGATTTCTCCAACGTTTTCCACCTGTTCGACCTTACTGACGGTCCCAACTGGGGCGCCTCGATCTGTCGCTAAAAACAGGTACAGGATTAGCCCGACGACTATCAGCCCTATCCAGATCAGTGGATTGGGGCGTCGCACCGGTGGACTCGGTTCGATCAAATCGGACATAGGTTTTCGGGCATATTTATGAAATCTCCGGACTCAGTTAAATCCTGACTTTATTATTTTTCTGCTCTGTTCGCCAGATTAAAATCTGGTAATTATAAACTGTTGTCGTGATGCGGTAAAAA
>CAXMRQ010000111.1:0-11561 GCA_964196115.1 uncultured Gammaproteobacteria bacterium | reverse complement strand
TATCGCGGTTGGGGTAGGATCGTTTTTATATAGGCGAATCGATATTTCGCACACTAAGACTTTCCTTGCTTCGTAGCTACTTATGAGTACGTGCGCGAGTCCCTTTTTCCCAACAGCAGCAAAAAGAGACGAAAAAGTGCCGCCGGTACGAGTTATAGACGTAGGTAACACATTAGTCCAAGGACATAGGTAACAGTTTCTGTAACCTATAGGCACCAACAAGTGGAGGTGCTTATGCCCTGGCAAGAGGTGAATCCTATGGATCAACGAGTCTTTTTCATCACGGACTATCTGCGACAGATCACGAGTATTAGTGGTCTGTGTACCCAATACGGCGTTAGCCGTAAAACCGGATACAAATGGATCGAACGCTACCGATCATCAGGCCTGGCAGGTTTAACCGAAGCCAGTTCCCGCCCACTGCGCAGTCCGGACAAAACCCCCTACCGGATCGAACAGTCCATTATAGAACTGCGTCAGCAGTTCCTCGAGCCGCCTGGGGCGAAAAAACTGCATACCCTGCTGGCCCGGCATTACCCGATAGAACTGATTCCCTCTAAAACAACCATTTACAATATCTTGAACCGAGCTGGCCTGGTCGAGAAGCGCCGTCGTAAACGTCGAGTGTCACCCTATCCACAGCCATTTGCGCCGGTTAACCAGGTCAACGAGTTATGGAGTGTCGATTACAAAGGGCAATTTAAGTTACGCAATGGCCAGTGGTGTTACCCACTAACGGTGATGGATCATCAAAGCCGTTATCTGTGTGGCTGTGAAGCACTCAAAGGTCCACGGCTTAAAGATACGAAGGCAGCCTTTATCAAAGTGTTCCGAGAATACGGATTACCCCAGCGAATCCGATCTGACAATGGCACCCCGTTTGCGAGCACCTCATGCGGTGGACTGTCCAAGCTGTCCATCTGGTGGGTAAAGCTCGACATCCTGCCCGAACGTATAGAACCGGGAAAACCCCAACAAAACGGCCAACACGAACGCATGCACCGAACCTTAAAGCGTGCAGCGACGCGACCGCCATCAAGTAGCATGAAAGCGCAACAGCAGCGATTGGATGATTTTAGCCATGAGTACAACCAGCAACGCCCCCATGAGTCGCTAGATCAACAAACACCGGCATCACAGTACAGTGTCTCGACTCGACCTTATCCAGAACGCTTACCTGAAATAGAATATCCGATTTACTACGAGACCCGTCAAGTCAGATACAACGGTCTTATCAACCTGCGTAATAAACGAATATACATATCAAACTTACTACAGCATGAAACCATCGGTCTCGAAGAAATAGATGATGGTATATGGCGTGTCTATTTCGGACCGATTAAAATAGGAGAATTTGATGAAAGACAAAAAACCGGTAAAACCAATTCGTATATATCGATAAAAGTGTAACCCATGTCTATGGACTAAAGTGTTACCTATGTCCTTGACTTGTACAGTGCCACCCTCTACTTCGGCAACTCCTTAATATACAAATCATGCTTGCTATAAGGAATCTCAATCTTCTCCTCGATAAATCGCTTATAAACATGACAATTCAAAGCATCAATAACACGCCCCCGTAACACCGGCTGCTCGATCCAGCACATTAGCTGAAAATCGAGACTGGATGCGCCGAAAGTTCGAAAGCGTACCCGTGGCTCCGGATCTTCACATACGGCTTCGTCGTTGGTGGCTATATCCATCAATATCTCGCGTACCTTGTCGATGTCGGAACCGTAGGCGACGCCAACCGAGATTCGAATACGGTATTTTTCAGCCGGCCCTCCGGATTCGTTGCTAATTTTGGTATTGCCCATTACCGAATTTGGAATCGTGACTTCGACATCGTCGCGTGTCAGTAAGCGAGTGCTGCGGATCCCGATATGGGTTACCTCGCCACGCTCACCAGAATCGAGGACAACGAAATCGCCAATTTTATAGGGTGCATCGGCGAGGATGAAGACTCCGGAAAACAGGTTGGCGAGGGTATCTTTGGCGGCAAAACCAATGGCTATACCTACGATTCCAGCAGAAGCGAGCCAGGCAGTCATATCGACATGCCAGGCGCTGAAGATGATATAAACGGCGAGCACGATAATCGCGATATTGGCCATATTCTCGAATAATGGCAGTGTTTGCAGGTGCAAAATGCCAATGTGATTGTCATCTTTTGCCACATTTCTCAGAATCAGTCGCGTTATCCTGAGTAATAAAGTGAACCAGATAATGTAGGCGATTGTTTCCAGCACCGAAAAAACTACCAGTTCAAATGCTTCGCTAACGCCAAATATCCTGGTTGCGAGTGCAAAACCAAGCAGGATGAAACTGATGTAAATTGGGCCGTGTAACAGATCTATCAGGCGGTTATCGAACTCGATTTTTGTTTTAGCAGTCATTTTTTTCAGCAATGTGATGACGAACCGGTTGAATATCCATGCGATCAGGAAGGCGGCGATGATAATAACCAGCGACTGTATCCAGGGATGGTCGCCGAAGTATCCCAGGTAAGGACGAAGTGTGTTTTGTAGTTCAGCAATCATGCATTCTGCTCTTTTCTAATCGATGGTTAAATTTCCGCAAGATATCATTAGGGATTAAATAACTGGTCGTTTGTCGGCCCAGGGCATCACCTTTTCGATGGCTGCGCCGATTCTCAGTACGAGAGGGTCGTCCCAGCGTCGGGCGATAATCTGGGTGGCTGTGGGAAGTCCGTCGACGAAGCCTGAGGGGACCGACAGGGCCGGGCATTGCGCCGTGTAGTTAAACACACCGGTCATATCCATACATTTCATCAAACCCTGCTCATCAAAATCTCCGAAGTCCGAGTCACGCATTTCCACTGGCGGGGCAGGAATAGCCATGGTCGGGCACAGTAATGCCTGGTGATTTTCCAGTATAGCACCGAGTTTATGCCAGTATCGGGTGCGTTCGAATTCCCACTTACGTGCTGTGACTGCGTCAATAGTGCGACCCATTTCTATCAAACTCACCAGGCCATCGCTCATGCGATGGCGATTTTCATCGAGGGGGGTATCGGTTGTATTGTCATAGGCGGCAGCCATGAAAATGCCCCAGCTGCCGTTCCACATTTCGACGATTTTACTGTCCCAGTCGAGATCGACTTCTTCGATTATTGCGCCAGCCTCGCGCAGGGCATCCGCGCTGCGGCGTAGATTGGCTTCGACACCTGGATCGACAGCGCAAAAGCCGAGTGTGACATCGAGTGCCAATTTTATGCCTTTTATATCGGCTGGTGGTGGAATTGTCAGCTCGCATCGCGGTAGCGACTGAATATCGGACGGGTGTTCGCCCTGAACCGTATCGAGAAACAGCGCAGCGTCGCCAACGGTACGCGCCAATGGCCCGAAATGCGAAATATTACAGTAGGTGGTATCGATGATATCCATCGGGATACGACCAATACTCGGTTTCAGCCCGACAATACCACAAAGCGCGGCGGGAATACGTACGCTACCGCCCATGTCGGTGCCTTCTGCGAATGGCACGCAGCCGGAAGCCACTGCTGCACCCGAACCTCCGGACGAGCCACCCGGTGTGCGTGATGAGTCCCAGGGGTTACGCGTAATGCCCCATAGTGGTGAATCGGTAAACCCTGAGGTGGCAAATTCCGGTGTGGTAGTTTTGCCCACCATAATTGCACCGGCTGCCTCTAGCCGTTTGACTAACACCGGGTTCCAGTCGGGTACCCAGTTTTCCAGTAGTTTAGAGCCGCGAGTCGTTAACTTGCCTTTGGTGGGAGTGAAATCTTTGATTGCCAGCGGAATGCCTTCCAGTGGTCGGGCCTTGCCTGAGACCAGGGCCTGTTCGGCCGCTTTGGCTTTTTGCAGGGCTTCTTCGGTAAAAGTGAAGCAAAAGCAGTTAAGCTTGTCGTTCACTTCGTCAATCCGATCAAATGAGTTTTGAACTACTTCAACCGGTGAGATTTGTTTAGAACGATACAGGCGTGCCAGTTCTGTAGCGGGGGTATAACAAAGATCGAGGTCAGCCATGTGGCGATGGGCTCCGAATAATATGATTGCTGCGGATGATCCCTGGAAACGCAGTTGGGCGCGAAAAAGACGCGTAAGGCAGCTCCTTTGCATCCTGCAAGCACTGCATTAGTGCATCCATGCACGTCGTAACAGCGCATAGTGCCTGTCAAATAATTCATAGTCACCTTATTGGTGATGAGAAGTTATTTGGTTTTCTAGTGATGCGGCACTCCGATGTGTCAAGAGCGTACGTGGACTTTCGTGATCCATCTGCATTTCCTAGGATAAATATCAGGCTCCCAATCAGGGGGTAAATTTGCAAACCTTAATAATAATTTCCGACTCTAATCAACACTCGATTATATTAACAGCCAGCCCACCGCGCGCTGTTTCCTTGTATTTGGTTTTCATATCGGCACCGGTTTCACGCATGGTTTTGATGACTTTATCGAGCGAGACGAAATGTTGGCCGTCTCCCCGCATAGCGATCCGCGCTGCATTAATCGCCTTCACCGAGGCCATCGCATTGCGTTCGATACAGGGCACCTGTACCAGGCCTCCTATCGGGTCGCAGGTGAGGCCGAGATTGTGCTCCATGCCGATTTCAGCCGCGTTTTCAGCCTGTTCGGGGGTGCCGCCAAGCACTTCGGTGAGCGCGCCCGCTGCCATCGAGCAGGCACTGCCCACTTCACCCTGACACCCGACCTCGGCACCTGAGATTGATGCGTTTTCCTTGTATAAAATTCCGATAGCGCCAGCAGTCAGCAAAAAGCGCACGATACCGTCGTCATCCGCATTGGGATAAAAGTACTGATAATAGTGCATCACCGCTGGAATGATACCCGCCGCACCGTTGGTCGGTGCGGTGACTACCCGACCACCGGCAGCATTTTCTTCGTTCACCGCGAGTGCATAGAGATTGACCCAGTCCAGCGTGGTCAGAGGATCCTTATAGGAAATATTCGGTTGCGTGCTCAATTTGCGATAAAGGTCGGCGGCTCTGCGTTTGATTTTCATCCCGCCGGGTAGGATACCTTCGTTTTTACATCCGTTATTGACACAGGTTTGCATCGCCTTCCAGATTTTTAGCAAACCAGAGCGAATCTCTGCTTCGTTGCGCCATACTTTTTCGTTTTCCATCATCACATCACTGATGCGCATGTTGTTGTTGGCGCAGTGAATTAGCAGGTTAACTGCGGAAAGAAAAGGGTAGGGCTGAACCGTGTCATCCTGCTTGATGCGGTCGGTGCCGGATGCAGTCTCGTCGACGATGAATCCGCCACCGACCGAATAAAAGGTAGCACGATGTAGCACGTCGCCTTGCTGATCAAAGGCACTGAAGGTCATGCCGTTAGAATGGAAGGGCAGTGATTGGCGCTTGTGCATAAACAGATGGTCTTTTTCGATAAACTTAACCGAATGCCTGCCGAGTAAGTTAATCTGTTGTTGATCTCTGATAATTTCTAGCCGGTCATCGACAGTCGTGGTATCCACAGACTCGGGAAGATCACCTTCGAACCCTAGCATTACCGCCTTGTCGCTGCCATGCCCTTTTCCGGTAGCACCAAGCGAGCCGTAAAGGTCTGCCTTAATGCGATGAACCTTCGATAATTCATCGTCGGCGTCCAGGCCCCTGACAAACTGGTTGGCCGCACGCATAGGGCCGACCGTATGCGAACTCGACGGTCCGATACCGATTGAAAATAAATCGAAAACACTAATTGCCATAGCGCGATATTAATCCGGTAAGGTTATATTGGAAACAGGCAGATTAAACCATTATACAATTCGGGGAAGTCCATAATACGTCTCGTTTTTATCCGTACCCGTATTTTCAGTTTCGGGCCGTAGCTCGTTTCGCTGTGCCTGAAAATTTAAGACGAGTGTCGCTGAGTCGATAATTATCGACTAATATCATCGGATCAAAGGTTCGAAAATTTCCACTTCCCAGGGGCGCATAGCGATCAACAGACCCATATTATAACGTTTGTCTAACGGCAGGTTCATGTCCTGGCGGTGCAGTTCTATAAATTCCTGCGCCAGTGCCTGAAGTTTTTTTATAAATACCTGACAAGCGCCTTCGCCAAGTAATCCGAACTGGAATAGGCGTAGATCTGTTTCCGCACTAAACCTTGATTTTAGAAACTGCGACTGGATTTGTTGCTGATAGAAACGCTCAATCGGGCCGTCTGCTAGCCAGTTGAATCGTTCATCAATTAGCAACTTTATTCGGTTACCGGGTAGTAAATCTATAATTCCCAGGCGATCCAGTCTTGCCAGATATCGAATCGTTTCAGTTTCCGTAATCGTGTAAAAATTGACGATGTCCTCGTAGCTTAAGCGGTTGCGAACGCTAACCGCGATCAACAGTAAACCGATGTCACTAACCAGTTCCTGTTCCTGCTCCAGGGTCAGGTGGCGAATTTTATCGCGGGACTTTTCATACAGAGCGAACAGGTCTGCCAATTCAAGTTGCAGCAGCTCACATACCGCTTCCAGCCTGTGTAAGCTAAACGACTCGGTGGCAAACAGACGTTTTACGTTGGCCTCACTCATTCCGAGATGTCGGGCGATGTCGGCATAGGTAAAACGCGAAGCTTTGAGTGCCTGTTTGAGTGTTTTTATCAGAGCTGTGGTTTGCGCCATTAGGGAATCTCTATAGAAAAAGTTTAGTAATACTATACCAAACAGATAGGATATATAAACAAAAAGAATTAAAGTTTAAATAAAATGGACTTTAGGTAAGACTCTCGTTGTCAACCTAACAAAAGGACCTAGTCATGAAATCTTTTAAATCTTTAATCCGTAAACAACTTGTGCCTGTTATAGCCTTATTTTCGGCGTTGCTGATAGTCGGCAATAGTCATGCGGCCGGACTGTTAAGCCCCGCCGATGCTTCTTTGCCGGCGCTCGATATCCGCGAGCACCATGTTGCGGTTACAATCGAAGACGGTTATGCGATCACCTCGGTTGAGCAGATTTTCTATAATTCGCACGGTCGGGATCTGGAAGCGATTTACTCGTTTCCTGTGCCAGAAAAAGCTGCAGTAGCCGAGTTTACCGTGTGGATAGATGGCCAGCCGATCACCGGTGAAGTACTGGAGAAAAAGCAGGCCAGGCAAGTCTATGAAGCCGAAAAGGATGCCGGTCGTGAGGCAGGACTAATGGAAAAAGACGGCTACAAAACTTTTGATATCAAGGTCTCACCTGTTCGCTCTGGTCAAGATACGCGGATTCGCTTCTCCTACTTTCCGCCGGCCCACATAGATACCGGTATAGGGCGCTATGTTTATCCGCTGGAAGAAGGCGGGGTCGACGAGCAGAAGTTGTCTTTCTGGACTGCGAATGAATCCGTGCGCGAAAAGTTCAGTTTTAAACTGAACCTGAAATCGGCATCCCCGATAGATGCTTTGCGTTTACCTAACCATCCTCAGGCGATAGTTTCGCAACTCGATAGCGGTTTGTGGAATGTCGATCTAAGCTCTGACGTCTCAGGCCAGACGATGGAAGGCACGACCAACATCAACGCAAACCAGGTCGCCTATTCACTGGATAAGGATCTGGTTGTGTATTGGCGACACCAGGCTGGTCTCCCCGGTAGCGTAGACCTGGTGACTTACAAACCGGAAGGCGCGAAAAAGGGCGTTTTTATGCTTACGCTAACTCCCGGTGATGATTTACAGCCTGTTCACCAGGGAAGCGACTGGGTTTTTATTCTGGATATTTCAGGATCGATGAATGGCAAGTACGAGACACTGGTCGATGGAGTTCAGCAAGCGCTTGGTAAAATGCGCACGGATGATCGATTTCGCATCGTGCTGTTCAATGATTCAGCGCAGGAACTAACCGCTGGATATGTCCCAGCTACGCCGCAGAATATTCAGCAATACAGTCAGTCCTTGCTTCAGATTAAACCGGGTCAGGGTACCAATCTTTATTCAGGACTGAAAAAGGGCCTGGCAGGACTTGATGCGGATCGAACCAGTGCCATCGTGCTGGTGACCGACGGTGTTGCCAATGTCGGTGAAACTGCTCAGCGCAAATTCATCGAGTTGATTGCTAAAAAAGATATACGCCTGTTTACCTTCATCATGGGCAATAGCGCCAATCGACCAATGCTGGACGCGCTAACCCGGGCATCGAACGGGTTCGCGATCAGCATTTCCAATAGCGATGATATCGTCGGTAAAATTCTTGAGGCTACCAGCAAAGTCACGCATCAAAGCCTGCATGGCGTTGAGTTGTCGATTCGAGGTGTAAAAACTTCTAACCTCACGCCCGCAAAGATAGGAAGCCTGTATCGCGGCCAGCAACTGGTAATGTTTGGACATTACCGGGGAGATGGCAGGGCCGATATTCGTCTAAGCGGTAAGATATCTGGCCAGCCAAAGGAATATGCCACAAGCATCGAATTTCCATCTCAAAGTAATGCGAACCCCGAACTAGATCGGCTTTGGGCTTATGCGTCAATCGAGCAGATGACCAACGAAATGGATGATTTCGGAGAGGATGCCGATTTGAAACAGGCGATTACCGACCTTTCAGTCGAGTATGGACTGGTCACCGATTACACCTCGATGGTGGTAGTTCGAGACGAAATATTCGAGTCGCTGGGAATCAAGCGTCAAAACAAAAAACGCCTGGAAATCGAAGCGCAGGCGCAGCAATTGCGTTCAAATCAGGCGCCAGCCAGTAAACGCGTGGATACATCGCAACCGATGTTTCAGTCAAATCGTCCGAGCCATAGCGGCGGAGGATCATTCGGTGGTTGGTTGCTGGTTTTATTGGCCTCATTGCCTGGATTGCAAGTTGGTCTGCGTCGTAAGCAATTGAAAATCTCTAAATAATCGCATAGTAATCCATACTATCCTGCCAGGATATCGACCTGGCAGGTTTTTTATTGCACGACTGCTAAAATTTTCAACCCTATAATTTGTTCCTGTTTAAGACTCGTCCTGATAAGCCGACAGTGGTGGGCAGGAACAAATCAGGTGTGTGTCACCATGTACGTTATCGACGCGACCGACAGGTGACCAGTACTTATCCTCACGCAGGGATGGCAGTGGATAGGCCGCCTGGTCGCGAGTGTAAGCGTGGTTCCATTCGTCAGCGCAAACCATGTCGATGGTATGCGGTGCATGTTTGAGCGGGTTGTCTTCTTTGTCCATCTCGCCATCTTCGATGGCCTGAATTTCTTTGCGAATCGAGATCATCGCATCGCAGAAACGGTCTATTTCTTCCTTCGATTCACTTTCGGTTGGTTCGATCATCAAGGTTCCTGGTACCGGGAATGACATCGTTGGCGCATGGAATCCATAGTCGGTTAAACGTTTGGCGATATCGTCTACGGTGATACCGGTGGTTTGCTTGACGATACGCGTATCGATAATGCATTCGTGTGCAACAAGACCAGTGGAGCCCGTATAAAGCACTGGAAAATGTTCGTGCAGACGTTTGGCGATATAGTTGGCGTTGAGAATTGCCGTGGCAGTTGCCTTTGGTAGGCCTTCTCGCCCTAGCATCGCGATATAAGACCAGCTAATTGGCAGGATGCTGGCACTGCCAAACGGAGTCGCCGAAACCGGGCCGGTTGATTCCTGTTTATTTTCCAGACTGGTTGACGGAAGAAAGGGCTTTAAGTGTTCGCGAACGCCGATGGGACCAACCCCGGGGCCACCACCGCCGTGCGGAATGCTGAAGGTTTTATGCAGGTTTAGATGCGATACGTCGCCGCCGAATTTACCTGGCGCACAGACACCGACCATTGCGTTCATGTTGGCACCGTCGATATAAACCTGCCCGCCATGTGAATGGATTAGTTCGCAGACGTCGGTGACGTCATCTTCAAATACACCGTGCGTAGATGGATAGGTGATCATGATCGCGGCCAGTTCATTGCTGTGTTTCTCGGCTTTGGCCTTCAGATCATCCATATCAATATTACCCGTTTTAGCTACGCCGACGACGACTACCTTCATGCCGGCCATTTGTGCGGATGCCGGGTTGGTGCCATGCGCCGAAGCTGGAATCAGGCAGATATTGCGATGGCCTTCGTCGCGACTTTGATGATAACCCTTGATCGCTAGCAGTCCTGCGTACTCACCCTGTGCACCCGAGTTGGGTTGTAATGATACTGCATCGTAGCCGGTACAGGCACAGAGCATTTGTTCGAGTTCGATGAATAACTGCTGATAGCCCTGCGCCTGATCGAGTGGTACAAATGGGTGGATGCGGCCATATCCCGGCCAGGTGACCGGTATCAGCTGGGTTGCTGAATTGAGTTTCATGGTACAGGAACCGAGCGGAATCATGCTGCGATCCAGCGCCAGATCCTTGTCGGCGAGCTTGCGCATATAACGCATTAAACTGGTTTCTGAGTGGTGTTTGTTGAATACCGGGTGGGTCATGTAGTCGCTGGTACGTACTAGTGCGGTTGGCAGCGAACTCTTTGCGCCGGCGTCGATTTCGTCAATCGATACCTCGCCACCGAGGTCATGGGTAAATATATTGAATAATTTTCTGACGTCACCCGGTGTGGCTTTTTCGTTGAGTGAGATGCCGATAGTGTTCATGTCTACCTGGCGCAAATTAATTTTTTCCGAGCGTGCCGCAGCCATCACAAATTCGGTTGCGTTGCCGGTGCTGACAGTGATGGTATCGAAAAAATGCTGCGTGGGTACCTTATGCCCGAGTTTGCGCAATCCGTCGGCGAGTATCACGGTAAGACGATGAATGCGTTGGGCGATTCGGCGTAATTCATCGGGGCCGTGATATACAGCATACATGCTAGCCATGATCGCCAGCAGAGCTTGTGCGGTGCAGATGTTACTGGTCGCCTTTTCGCGGCGAATGTGTTGTTCGCGGGTTTGCAGTGCCAGTCGTAAAGCGGGCTTGCCACGGGTATCGACTGAAACGCCGATTAGACGGCCTGGCATTGAGCGTTTAAATGACTCGCGGGTAGCCATAAAAGCTGCGTGTGGCCCGCCATATCCGAGGGGCACACCGAAGCGCTGCGAAGTACCTACAACAACGTCAGCATCGAATTCGCCCGGTGGTGTGAGCAGGGTAAGGCTGAGTAAATCGGCTGCGACCGCAACCAGAGCTTTGCGTTCGTGCACCTGCTGTACCAGTTCGCGGTAATCTAGTATTTCGCCGGTCGAGCAGGGGTATTGCAACAATACGCCAAACAGGTCTAGTTCATCGAGATCCTTGAACGGATTGCCGACTACAATTTCGATGCCGAAATGCAGGGCTCGATTGGTGATTACTGCGATAGTTTGCGGATGGCAGGAGTCAGCAATAAAGAATACATTACTTTTGCTTTTCGACATGCGCTGGCACAGTGTCATGGCCTCGGCTGCCGAAGTCGCTTCGTCGAGCATCGACGCGTTTGCGATTTCCATGCCGGTTAAATCGCTAATCATGGTTTGAAAATTTAACAGTGCTTCGAGTCGACCTTGCGAAATTTCAGCCTGATAGGGTGTGTACGCGGTATACCATGCCGGATTTCTCAACAGGTTGCGCTCGATCACAGTTGGTGTATGAGTGTCGTGGTAACCCATGCCGATA